>NZ_JAQRFO010000021.1:0-76067 GCF_028598775.1 Xenorhabdus aichiensis | reverse complement strand
TTTATTTGTTTATTTGTTTATTTGTTTATTTGTTTATTTGTTTATTTGTTTATTTGTTTATTTGTTTATTTAATTTCATTAACTAACTTATAATATTATTTATTATATTTTAATGGGATGATATGGCTAATTATATATATATTTTATAATGAATGGTTCTAAGCTGAAATTAATTTCAGCAGGGTGCTCTACTGATGATTCGACTGGGAATTAATCTCAAAAAGGTCACGAAGACCAAATTTTTATATATTCATTTATTCATGATAGATCACGGGATAAGAATGTTAATCATCTTCCAGTTATACTAACAAGGCCTATTGATAAGTCATCATCATTGTTAGGTATTGTTATATCTGGCAACGAAAAAATGGATTGTATTTTAGATTTTTATAGGACTAATCAATCTTATGGCTGAATATTATTAGGAAATTTATCAGGATCAGGAAAAATGAGCGGTTTAAATGATGTGTTATTGTATTTTCCTATTGGGCTATAGTGCTCCCCGCGTTTGAGAGCATCATTTTTGCTAACTAATCTGATAACCAGATTGAAGAATTTTGTAATGTATAATTATGTCTGAATATACTCTTATGGAATAGGGGTTACATTTGCATAGGTAGTAACAATTATTATAAAGCAGAGGTTCAAATTCTCATCACAGTAAAGCACTTGAATTTTTTTCAAGTGATAGTGAAATTTGTCACATATGAATCAAGTGAAAATGCCAATCTATAAGCAAGATCAGGGGTAAACACACGCCTCTATATCTGTGGAAAAGTGACTTGTATCACCACAAGGTCTGACTAAGGTCACAAATATCAATAACAAATTGGAAATCAGTAACCCGTATGGCCAGATACCCAGTCCTGATACCTTGTTGCCATCTGCATGCAATCGTTTGCGTAAAATATCCTGTCAAGGCTATCTCATTTGATAAAAAGAGTTTACACTGTGTGACATTCTGGCCCTCAGGGGTATTTTTTTAGAGATGTAGCTGAGTCAGGAGAACCTAATGTTAAAGCGTGAAATGAATATTGCGAATTACGATCCCGAACTGTGGCAAGCGATGGAACAGGAAGTTCGTCGTCAGGAAGAACACATTGAACTGATTGCTTCTGAAAACTATACCAGCCCAAGAGTTATGCAGGCTCAAGGATCTCAGCTCACTAACAAATATGCGGAAGGCTATCCGGGTAAACGTTACTACGGTGGCTGCGAATATGTTGATGTGGTTGAACAGCTTGCAATTGACCGTGCAAAAGAACTGTTTGGTGCAGATTATGCCAACGTCCAGCCACACTCCGGCTCTCAGGCAAATGCGGCAGTATACATGGCTCTGTTGAAACCAGGCGACACCGTTTTAGGAATGAATCTGGCTCATGGTGGTCATCTTACGCACGGTTCTCCAGTTAACTTCTCCGGTAAACTCTATAACGTAGTCCCTTATGGTATTGATGAGAGTGGCAAAATCGATTACAACGATATCCGCTCTCAGGCACAGAAACATCAGCCAAAAATGATCATCGGCGGCTTCTCTGCCTATTCCGGTGTTGTTGATTGGGCGAAGATGCGTGAAATTGCCGATGAAATCGGGGCTTATCTGTTTGTTGACATGGCTCACGTTGCTGGCCTGATCGCGGCAGGTGTTTATCCAAACCCTGTTCCTCATGCTCATATCGTCACAACGACAACGCATAAAACACTGGCTGGCCCACGTGGCGGCCTGATTTTAGCGAAAGGCGGCGATGAAGAACTGTACAAAAAACTGAACTCTTCTGTTTTCCCAGGTGGCCAGGGCGGCCCGCTGATGCATGTTATCGCGGGCAAGGCGGTTGCACTGAAAGAAGCGATGGAACCTGAATTCAAAACATATCAGCAGCAAGTGGCCAAAAATGCCAAAGCCATGGTCGGTGTGTTTGTGGATCGTGGTTATAAAGTCGTTTCGGGTGAGACTGAAAACCATCTGTTCCTGCTGGATCTGGTGGATAAGGATATTACGGGTAAAGACGCTGATGCTGCATTAGGGCGCGCTAATATCACAGTTAACAAAAACAGCGTTCCTAACGATCCTCGCAGTCCATTTGTGACTTCTGGTATCCGCATTGGTACTCCTGCAATTACCCGCCGTGGCTTCAAGGAAGAAGAAACTTGCGAACTGGCTGGCTGGATGTGTGATGTGCTGGATAACATCAATGATGAAGCGATCATTGAAAACGTTAAACAAAAAGTTTTGGCAATCTGCGCTAAATACCCGGTTTACGCATAATTTAGAATAAAAATATCACTAATACTAAGCCCGACTCATAACATTAGTTTTGAGCGGGTTTTTTTACATTTGAAAAATGGGGGGTTTGATGGTTGTTCCATCGACATTTTGGCTGGGGTTAAGTTATTTCACTTACTTTTTTTCTTTTGGCATTTTTTTGCCATTTTGGGCGGTCTGGTTGAAAGGAGAGGGAATTGAACCAGCCATGATCGGAATATTGTTGGGAGTAGGCTTGGTTGCCCGTTTCCTCGGTAGTATGTTCATTTCACCTACGGTTAAAGATCCTTCGAAATTAATCACTGCATTGCGATTATTGTCCCTATTGACGCTGCTCTTTGCCATTGGTTTTGCATTTGGTAGCCATTGGGCATGGATTTTCTTTGTCATGATAGGTTTTAACCTATTCTTTTCGCCACTGGTTCCCTTATCGGATGCCTTGGCAGGAAAGTGGCAAAAACAGTTTACTTTTGATTATGGCAAGGTGCGGGTCTGGGGGTCGATTGCCTTTATTATCAGTTCTTCGCTAACAGGTATATTGATGTCTTCCAATGGCATCAACTTCTCAATCAGCAATTTAGAATTGAGTATTTCTTTTGACAGAATAAATAATTGGGTTGGAAGCAATCTGTTTGGGCATCACCATATTATTCTTGCCTTCTTGATTTTCAGCCTTTCTGCCATGTTGCTGGGTATGATGTTAAAACCATCCATTATGCCTGCGGGTAAAATCAAAGCCGTAAATACTCATACGGTATCGTTTAAGGAACTGCTGTCTGAAAAGTCTGTATGGCAGTTTTTATCGTGTGTCACTTTATTACAGGGCGCGCATGCAGGTTATTACAGCTTCGGTTCCATTTATTGGGAAAATGCAGGCTATTCTTCAGCAACCATCGGTTATCTCTGGTCGCTGGGCGTTGTGACAGAAGTCATTATTTTTACCTTCAGCAAGCAGTTGTTCCGGCGCTGGAATGCCCGTAACTTACTGTTGCTCTCTGCTATTTGTGGGGTTCTCCGTTGGGGGCTGATGGGCATATCAACTGAACTACCAGTGCTGATCATCATCCAGCTCCTGCATTGCGGAACTTTCACGGTTTGCCACTTGGCGGCTATGCGTTTTATTGGCGCCAGAAAAGAGAATGAAATTATTCGTTTGCAGGCAACTTACTCCGCGTTGGCGATGGGCGGTGGTATTGCCGTTATGAGTGTGATTGCTGGCTTCTTATATGAATATATGCAAAGTGGCATCTATTGGGTTATGGCGTTAGTGGCATTTCCGGCGCTTTTCCTAAGGCCTAAGGTAGAAGCACGAGTGCACTCATTACCTAAATAACAATAAAAAAGGGCACCAGATGGTGCCCTGAAAATAACATTGCTCAACTAGTCATTATTTTAATAATAAAAATCAGCGCTTTAATGCTTCGCTTAATTCTTCACGCATTTCAGACAACATGTCTTTAACGATACGTGGGCTACCTGCAACGATATTACCGGAGTTGATATAATTGTGGCCCCCGACAAAATCGGTAACGATGCAACCCGATTCACGCACCAGCAATTCGCCGCCCATAAAATCCCAAGGCTTCAGACCAATCTCGAAGAAACCATCTACACGCCCGGCGGCAACATACGCCATATCCAGAGCAGCAGAGCCAGTGCGACGGAAGTCTGCACAGCGGTTAAATAATTTGTCCAGTATCTTCATATAAGGAGTGGTGTGCTGTTTTGCCTTGAATGGGAAACCAGTGGCAAGGATAGTGCCATCCAGATCACGGGCATTGGTGCCACGCAGACGATAACCATTCAATTGTGCGCCTTGACCACGGGCTGAGCTGAACAGTTCATTACGCATTGGATCATAAACTACAGCCACTTCGGTACGGCCTTTGATGCGCACAGCAATGGAAACAGCAAAATGGGGAAGACGTTTAATAAAGTTGGTGGTGCCATCCAGTGGATCGATCACCCAGTGGAAATCGTCTTCTTCACCTAAGTGCTCACCGCTTTCTTCAGTGATAATGGTGTGCTTAGGATAAGACTTACGGATAATATCGATGATCAGCCTTTCTGCTTCACGATCAACATTGGTTACAAAATCGTTGCTGCCTTTTTGGCTAGCTTCGACGGCATCAGGTGTTTCGTAGCTTTTGGCAATGTAATTGCCGGCTTTACGCGCAGCGCGTATAGCGATGGTTAGCATCGGATGCATGGGGTATCTTCCACCGGGATGTTAAAGAACGGGAAATAAATCGGGTCGTACTATAGCAGTAGTTCGGCAAAATGACTAATGCTGTGTTAAGATATTCGGCTCTTATACCGAATCTAAAAGCCGTCATGTTAGAGAATATCCGCATTATTCTGGTAGAAACGTCCCACACGGGCAACATGGGGTCAGCTGCCAGGGCCATGAAAACAATGGGATTAACCAACCTTTATCTGGTGAATCCGCTCGTTCAACCTGACTCTCACTCCATTGCACTTTCAGCGGGTGCCAGTGATGTCATTGGTAATGCAACAATTGTGAATACATTGGATGAAGCATTGGCTGGATGTGAGCTCGTCATCGGAACCAGTGCCCGTTCCCGTACGCTTTCCTGGCCGATGGTTGAACCACGTGAATGTGGAGAACGTTGTATTAAGGCATCCGGCCATTCCCCGGTTGCGGTTGTGTTTGGCCGTGAACGAGTTGGTCTGACAAATGAAGAATTACAGAAGTGTAATTACCATCTTTATATTCCGACCAACCCAGAATATGGCTCGTTAAATCTGGCAATGGCTGTTCAATTGGCCAGCTATGAGATTCGCATGGCTTATCTCGCCGTTCAGGAAAAGCCAGAACACGTGGAATCCACGGAACATGAGATAGAATATCCCCCTGTCGAGGATATGGAACGTTTTTATCAGCACCTTGAGCAGGTATTGAATGATTCTGGTTTCATTCGCAAGGCGCATCCAGGCCAAATAATGAACAAATTAAGACGTCTTTATACCCGTGCACGTCCAGAAACTCAGGAGCTGAATATTCTGCGTGGTATACTGACTTCTATGGGAAAATGGTCTGGAAAATAACCGGAATAGCAGGAAACAGCCAGAAAGCGGGTGGATAGCAGGTGAAAAAAAGTGAAAGGCAACCAAAATAATAGTTGACTAAATTAGTAGGTTAAATAGTTGACTAAAACACTCAGGAATGCCACAATTTCACTCATATTTCACCATGGAGTTTTTGTTATGAGACTGACATCAAAAGGACGTTATGCGGTAACAGCCATGCTAGATGTGGCGTTGCATTCACAAGAAGGGCCGGTGCCATTAGCCGACATTTCTGAGCGTCAGGGAATTTCCCTTTCCTATCTTGAGCAATTGTTTTCCCGCCTGCGTAAAAATGGTTTGGTTTCTAGCGTCCGTGGTCCAGGTGGCGGCTATCTACTAGGCAGAGATGCCGGTAATATTTTCGTTGCCGAAGTGATTTCTGCTGTTGATGAATCTGTTGATGCAACTCGTTGTCAGGGCAGGGAAGGCTGTCAAGGCGGTGATCGTTGTCTGACTCATACGCTGTGGCGTGATCTCAGCGATCGCATCACGAGTTTCCTCAGCAGTATTAGTTTAGAAGAATTAGTTAAAAATCAAGAAGTCTTAGACGTTGCTGATCGTCAAGACAGCGATAAGCGCCGTACACCTAACGGCAGGCCTCAAGAGACGATTAACGTTAACCTGCGTGCGTAAACTTTGCGGCAAACAGAAGTATTAAAAGTGTTTTACGGAGCATGTGAGCAATGAAATTACCCATTTATTTGGACTATTCAGCAACCACACCGGTTGATCAGCGTGTTGCTGAAAAGATGATGAACTATCTGACTATGGACGGGGTTTTCGGTAACCCGGCTTCCCGTTCACACCGTTTTGGCTGGCAGGCTGAAGAAGCGGTTGATATTGCGCGTAATCAAATTGCAGATTTGGTCGGAGCTGACCCGCGTGAAATCGTGTTGACTTCAGGTGCAACAGAATCAGATAACCTCGCGATCAAAGGTGCTGCAAAATTTTATCAGAAAAAAGGCAAGCACATTATTACCTGCAAAACTGAACACAAGGCCGTTTTGGATACTTGTCGCCAGTTAGAGCGTGAAGGTTTTGAAGTGACTTATCTTGCGCCGATGAACAATGGCATGCTTGATCTGAAAGAACTGGAAGCCGCCATGCGCGACGATACTATTCTGGTTTCCATCATGCATGTGAACAACGAAATCGGTGTCATTCAGGATATCGTGACCATTGGTGATATTTGCCGCAGCCGTGGCATCATGTTCCACGTTGATGCAACCCAAAGCGTTGGTAAATTACCTATCGATCTCAGCAAACTGAAAGTTGACCTGATGTCTTTCTCTGCTCACAAATTATATGGGCCAATGGGCATCGGAGCACTGTATGTTAGCCGTAAACCACGCGCCCGTATTGAAGCTCAGCAGCATGGTGGTGGTCATGAGCGCGGTATGCGTTCCGGTACATTGCCTGTTCATCAGATCGTGGGTATGGGTGAAGCTTACCGCATCGCAAAAGAAGAGCTGGAAACAGAATCAGAACGTCTGCACGGTTTGCGTCTGCGTTTGTGGAACGGTATTAAAGATATTGAAGAAGTTTATCTGAACGGTGATTTGGAACTGGGTGCACCACACATTCTGAATGTCAGCTTCAACTATGTTGAAGGTGAATCATTGATGATGTCGTTGAAAGATTTGGCTGTTTCTTCTGGCTCGGCATGTACTTCCGCGAGTCTGGAACCTTCTTATGTCCTGCGTGCGTTGGGCATGAATGATGAGCTGGCACACAGTTCTATTCGTTTCTCTTTGGGGCGTTTTACCACAGAAGAAGAAATAGACTATGCAATCAAATTGATTCACAACGCGATTGGTCACCTGCGCGAGCTTTCTCCATTATGGGAAATGTTCAAGCAAGGTGTGGATATCAGCACCATCGAGTGGTCTCATCATTAATCAAATGGTTTCAGGAGTAACGAAATGGCTTACAGCGATAAAGTAATTGATCACTACGAGAACCCACGTAATGTTGGTTCATTTGACAGTGAAGATCCTTCAGTTGGCAGTGGCATGGTTGGTGCACCTGCTTGTGGTGACGTTATGAGACTGCAAATCAAGGTCAATAACGAAGGTATCATCGAAGACGCACGTTTTAAAACCTATGGTTGCGGCTCTGCGATTGCGTCCAGTTCTCTGGTAACAGAATGGATGAAAGGAAAATCGCTGGAACAGGCTGAGGCTATCAAAAATACAGCGATTGCCGATGAGCTGGAATTGCCACCCGTGAAGATTCACTGCTCTATTTTGGCAGAAGATGCTATCAAAGCAGCGATTGCGGATTACAAAAGCAAGCGCGAAGCGAAATAATTCTTTTAACAAGAAGACATAATTCTGGTGGATATTGATTCAATATCCACCTTTACTAGTTTTAAAAGTGAGGTGTTGTATGTCAATTTCCCTGACAGAAAGTGCAGCCCAGCGTATTTTGGCTTTTCTTGACAATCGTGGGAAAGGTGTGGGGTTGCGTTTGGGAGTGAGAACATCCGGCTGCTCTGGTATGGCATATATACTTGAATTCGCTGATACCGTTAACGAAGAAGATCAAGTTTTTGAAGACAAGGGCGTGAAAGTCATCGTTGATGGTAAAAGCATCGTTTACCTTGATGGTACTGAGTTGGATTTTGCTAAAGAAGGTCTGAACGAAGGCTTCAAATTCAACAACCCCAATGTCTCCAGCGAGTGCGGTTGTGGGGAAAGTTTTCACGTGTAACCCATTTTTTGACTGAGCACTTTACGAAATATCTGTATTTGCAAAACAAGAGTAACTTATGGACTATTTTACTTTATTCGGGCTGCCTGTACGCTACGTGATTGACCGTGAACAATTGTCGATCCGTTATCGGGAATTGCAGCGTCAGTTTCACCCTGATCGTTTTGCTAACCAGCCAGAACGTGAAAAAGCGCAGGCTCTTCAGCAAGCGTCCATCATTAATGATGCTCTTTATACTCTGATACATCCCTTGAAACGTGCAGAATATATGCTGTCTCAGCAAGGGTTCAATTTGTCCGGCGAGCAGCATACCATGCAGGATACCGCATTCCTGATGCAACAGTTGGAGTTGCGCGAAGAGCTTGATGCCATTGAGCATAGCGCGGAGCCAGAAATCGCATTGGCCGATTTTTCATCTCGCTTGAGTAAAATGATCAAAACACGCAGTGAGCAGATGGAACAGCAGCTTGATGCTGAACAATGGCCAATTGCAGCCGATACCGTCCGTAAATTACGCTTTCTGGATAAATTGCAACAGCAGGTTGAACAACTGGAAGAGCGGTTGCTGGATGATTTTTAGCTGGATAGCTTTTTAGTAAAATCGCTTTTGGCTGAATAGTTTTTATAGGGGCACACATGGCTTTATTACAAATCAGTGAACCTGGTTTATCTGCCGAACCACATCAGCGTCGTCTGGCCGTGGGGATTGATCTTGGTACAACACACTCTCTGGTTGCGACAGTTCGCAGTGGTCAGACAGAAACCTTGGCAGACAGTGAAAACCGTCACTTACTTCCTTCCGTTGTACAATATCGCAAAGATGAAACTCAGGTCGGCTGGCAGGCGCGTCAGCAAGCGGCATCCGATCCTGTTAATACCGTTATCTCTGTCAAACGCATGATGGGACGCTCTTTGGCTGACATTCAGCAGCGTTACCCAAATCTACCGTACCAGCTTCAGGCAAGTGAAAACGGGCTGCCGTTGATCAATACTGTGGCAGGGCTGGTGGATCCTATTCAGGTTTCTTCTGAAATATTGAAATCGTTGGCACAACGGGCAGAAGAAACCTTGGATGGCAAACTTGATGGTGTTGTTATCACCGTTCCGGCCTATTTTGATGATGCGCAGCGACAGGGAACAAAGGATGCTGCGCGTTTAGCGGGTCTGCACGTCCTGCGCCTGTTGAATGAACCGACTGCCGCTGCCATTGCTTATGGTCTTGATTCTGGTCAGGAAGGTATTATTGCTGTTTACGACCTTGGTGGTGGAACATTCGACGTTTCTGTTCTCCGCCTGAGCCGTGGTGTATTTGAAGTTCTGGCAACCGGTGGTGATACCGCACTGGGCGGTGACGATTTTGACCTGTTGCTGGCAAATTGGATCCGTGAACAGGCTGGGATCAGTGATAGTGACCACGGGTTACAGCGTCAACTGTTGGATGTCGCGACGCAAGCCAAAATTGCTTTAAGTGATGCAGATACGGCCGAGATCAGCATTGCAGGCTGGCAGGGTAATATTACTCGTACCGAATTTAATGAGTTGATCATATCTCTGGTCAAACGCACATTGCTGGCCTGTCGTCGGGCACTGAAAGATGCGGGTGTCACAACGGGTGAAGTGTTGCAGGTAGTGATGGTCGGCGGTTCAACGCGAGTACCATTGGTACGCAGCATGGTGGGTGAATTTTTCGACCGTGAACCACTGACCTCTATCGATCCTGACAGAGTCGTTGCTGTTGGGGCGGCGATTCAGGCTGATATTCTGGTAGGTAATAAACCTGATAGCGAAATGCTACTTCTGGATGTTATCCCGTTATCACTCGGTCTGGAGACTATGGGTGGGCTGATCGAAAAAGTCATTCCACGTAACACCACTATTCCTGTTGCAAGAGCGCAGGAGTTTACCACATTCAAAGACGGCCAAGGGGCGATGAGCATCCATGTGGTTCAGGGAGAAAGAGAATTAGTGAATGATTGCCGTTCACTGGCTCGTTTTACGCTGCGTGGTATTCCTCCATTACCGGCGGGTGGTGCACATATTCGTGTGACTTTTCAGGTCGATGCGGATGGTTTGCTGAGTGTCAGCGCTCTGGAAAAATCCACGGGTGTTGAAGCTTCCATTCAGGTTAAACCTTCCTATGGCCTGTCCGATGCGGAAATCGCCCGAATGCTCAGAGACTCAATGACCAATGCGCAGGAAGATATTCAGGCGCGTAAACTGGCTGAACAAAAAGTAGAAGCGGCGCGGGTGCTGGAAAGTTTAACCAGCGCACTGGAAAAAGATGCCGACTTGCTGAGTCAGGAAGAACAGGCTGCCATTGATGCTGCCGTAGAAGTATTAATCGAGACCGCACAGGGAACCTCTTCTGATGCGATTGAAAGTGCAATTAAACAATTGGACAAACAAACGCAGGAATTTGCAGCGCGTCGCATGGACACATCAATCCGCCGGGCTTTGGCGGGTCATTCTGTGGATGAGATTTAATTATGCCTAAAATTGTATTTTTACCTCATAACGAACTTTGCCCTGAAGGTGCAGTATTGGAAGCCAAAGAAGGCGAATCGATTCTGGATGTTGCACTGCGCAATGGTATCGAAATTGAACATGCCTGTGAAAAATCCTGTGCGTGTACCACTTGTCACTGCATTGTCAGAGAGGGCTTTGACTCACTAGAGGAAAGCACTGAGTTGGAAGATGATATGCTGGACAAGGCATGGGGGCTGGAGCCAGAAAGTCGTTTGAGCTGTCAGGCCAAAGTCACTGATGAGGATTTGATTGTTGAAATCCCTAAATATTCCATTAACCACGCGCGCGAGCACTGATAGGAGAATGGAATATGAAATGGGCTGACAGTCGTGACATTGGCGAAGCACTGTATGATAAATTTCCGGATTTAGACCCCAAAACGGTGCGTTTCACCGATTTACACCAGTGGGTTTGTGAACTGGATGGTTTTGATGACGATCCGCAGAAATCCAACGAAAAAATCCTAGAAGCTATCTTGCTGGTTTGGTTGGATGAATTTGAGTAGTCAAATGAAGTGTGAAAAAAATAGCACAAGTTCACCTATCATTGCTCAATAGCTTGGCATAATCTGCATTTAATGGAAAACTGGCAATCGCCAGTTTTTTTTACATTAATAAACCCTTACTGTGAAAACAGTGAAAATAAGATAAGAAGTGAGAAAAAATGACAAAGCAAGCTATATCAAAGCAAATCATGCCGATAACACTGTCTTATGAGCCAGCTAACGCTTGCTGGGGTGAAAAAGCGCTAATTAGTTCAAGTGAGCAGGGACTTACCATCCATTTGGAAGGTAATGGTAAATCCGGAGCGATCCAACGTGCTGGACGTAAAATTAATGGGCAGGGTATCCACAACGTCGCTTTGACAGGTGAAGGTTGGGATCTGGAAAAAAGCTGGGCATTCTGGCAAGGATTTCGTGGCTCAAAGGGGCTGCGTACCATTGAATGGCCACAATTACCTGCGGCAGACAAACAAGAACTGGATCATAGAATCAAATTCGTTGACTGGGTGCGTGATACCATCAACATGCCAGCAGAAGAATTAGGGCCAGAGCAACTTACTCAGCGAGCGATTGACTTACTGAATGGTGTAGCGGGTGATGCCATTAGTTATCGCATCATAAAAGGCAACGATCTGCGTGAGCAGGGTTATGTCGGGGTGCATACCGTTGGCCGTGGTTCTTCCCGTGATCCGGTTTTCCTGGCGTTGGATTTCAATCCGACAAAAGAGAAAAACGCACCCGTATTTGCCTGTTTGGTGGGTAAAGGTATCACCTTCGATTCAGGGGGTTACAGCCTGAAACCGTCTAATTCCATGGATTCCATGAAATCAGACATGGGCGGCTCTGCAACATTGACGGGCGCATTGGCACTGGCGATCAGCCGGGGCTTGGAACAGCGGGTCAAATTATTCCTGTGCATTGCGGACAATATGGTGAGCAGTAACGCCTTCAAGTTGGGCGACATCATTCGTTATCGCAATGGTAAAACCGTTGAGGTAATGAATACTGACGCGGAAGGGCGTTTGGTACTGGCTGATGGCTTGATTGATGCGAGTGCGGAAAAAGCACCACTTATCATTGATGCTGCAACTTTAACCGGTGCGGCGAAAATGGCGGTAGGTAACGATTACCACTCTGTATTCAGTTTTGATGATCAATTGGCAGCGGACCTGCTGGCAGCGGCTGATGCTGAAAATGAATTGTTCTGGCGTCTGCCATTGGCTGAATTCCATCGTAGCCAACTGCCATCCAATTTTGCTGACCTGAACAATATTGCTTCACCTTCTCATACCGCAGGCGCAAGTACAGCAGCGGCTTTCTTGTCTCATTTTGTGGAAAACTACAAAAAAGGCTGGGTACATATCGATTGTTCAGCAACTTACCGCAAATCGGCTGTTGAACAGTGGGCGGCGGGTGCAACAGGGTATGGTGTGCGCACAATTGCTAATCTATTGCTGGCTAAAGCAAAATAAACAGCGATACCCAATAGATTTAAGATTACCTTTCTTCATAGTCTCCCTTAAAAAGGGGAGGCTATGATTGAACCTTTCAATAGTTTTTAACTTCAATTCAAATATCACTGTTCGGAGATTTTCATGAGTTTGTCAAATGGGTCTGTTGCCACCGAAATGGAGGTTCCCAGTGGAAGTCGCATTACCCTCAGCCAGCCAGAGGAACAACCAAGCCAGCTTATTGACGCCTTGAGTGGTTTATTTAAGCAGCACAAACCTGTGCGGCGGGCTTTTCTGGTCATGGCTCACGACAAAAGTCTGGATGAGAAACCCAATCTATTAATTGGATTGGAATTGAGTGACGCACAGACAGACAATGATATCAATGTGCTCATTCAAGAGGCAGGGGAAGTGGCCTGTGAATACCTTACGGAAGATGAATCGGTAGATTTTTGCCTGCTCAATGAAAACGAAAGGGGCATTAGCCATTATCTGATTCAGCATACTCAGCCTTTCTACCAGCGAAAATTAGGAAGCTGGCTGCGTGATACCATTCCTGTTGTTAATCGGGAATAAATGCAGGAAGAATTTTGTTCTAGATGAAAATTCCGTTATTTTTTCTGCGCTTTGGTTATGCAAAATAGGAAGTATCATAATAACTATCTATAAAAAATAATATTTCTAAATATCCGGTAAACTACAAGGGTTATGGTTATGTCTCAACGTCAATTTTGGCAATGGTCGGCAAGGAAAAAGCGATATCTCGCGGTCATGCTTACCATGTTATTTACGCTATTCGCGCTGTCTGGATGCGATCAATCCGAAAATCCTGCGAAAGAAAACACAGAAGAACGACAGGCATCATTGTCTAAGAGTAGTGATACTGCCAATAGTCATGCAAAATCGGCAGCTACATCGCCCGAGAATAAACAAGCCACGGCAAAAAAACAGGAACCCCCATCGTCAGCACAGCGCTATGCGGGTAAAGACGTCACGATCCTGGATGCATCAGATCTGCAATTGGATGGTGCCAGTGCGATGGTTGTGACATTTTCCGTTCCTTTAGACCCTAATCAAGACTTTTCACAGAAAATACATCTGGTTGATGTGAAATCGGGGAAATTAGAGGGGGCATGGGAACTGTCCAATAACCAGATGGAGCTTAGACTCCGTCATTTACCGCCTGCCCGTGAATTGCAGCTAACCGTGGACGAAGGCGTGAAGGGCATAAATGAACGCCAATTGGCAACAGCATATGAGAAAAAATTCAAGACTGCTCCAATTACACCAACTGTTGGTTTCGCCAGCAAAGGGCTGCTTTTGCCAAGCAAAGCAGCAGAAGGCCTGCCTGTTCTGGCGCTCAATGTTGACCGTGTAGATGTAAACTTTTTTCGTATAAAAGATGAGGCTCTGCCGTTATTCATTGCTGATTGGCAATATAGCAACAACATGAATTACTGGAATTCTAACGAATTACTGAAAAATACCGAGTTAGTCTACACTGGCCGCTTCGACCTTAACCCTACTGCTAATACTCGTGAAAAATTATTGCTGCCATTAAGTGACATCAAAGAGCTGCAAAGAGAAGGTGTTTATCTGGCAGTCATGCAGCAGGCAGGAAAATATACCTATAGTAATCCGAGCACTCTGTTTACCCTGAGTGACATTGGTGTTTCGATGCACAGCTATCTGAATAGGGTAGACGTATTCACTCAGTCATTGGAACAAGGTTCCAGTCTGAAAGGTGTTGAAATTCGTCTGCTGGATGCAAAGGGGCAACTCCTGTCAAAAGCCACGACAGATAGTGATGGGCATGCCACACTGGAAAAAAATGCTAAGGCAAAATTATTGCTGGCGATCCAGGGTGGGCTAACCAGCATGATAGACCTGACATCTCCTGCGCTTGATCTGTCTGAATTTGATATCGGCGGCCCACAGGGTTATAGCAAGCAATTCTTTGTATTTGGCCCAAGGGATCTTTACCGTCCCGGAGAAATGTTGATTGTCAATGGCTTACTGCGTGATGCGGATGGCCGTCCGCTTAAGCCACAACCCGTCAAGGTTGATATATTGAAAGCGGATAATCAGGTTGTTCGTAGTTTTGTCTGGCAACCTGAAAATGAACTGTACCAATACCGTTACCCGATCCCCCGCGAGGCTGAAACGGGGATATGGTCACTGCGATTCGATTTAGGTGATAACACCCCGCGTTATTACAAATTCCACGTCGAAGATTTCATGCCGGAACGCATGGCGTTGGAAATTAAAGGTGCATCTAATAATCAGTCAATTCTGAAGAGTGAAAATGTTAATTTCGCTATAACAGGTCGTTACTTATATGGCGCGCCTGCTGCTGATAATCGCCTGCAAGGGCAACTGTTCCTGCGTCCTGCCCGTGATGCAGTGGCAAAATTACCGGGATATGAATTTGGCTCTTCAAAAGAAGAGGGTTTGAGCCGAACATTGGACGAATTTGATTTCACACTGAATGCCGAAGGAAAGGCCAATCTTTCAGTCAGTGAGGATGAATGGAAACAGGTGACATCCCCCGTGAAAGTTATCGTTCAGGCCAGTCTGCTTGAATCCGGTGGACGTCCGGTGACGCGTCGTGCTGAACAGGCGGTGTGGCCAGCCGAAAAACTGGCTGGTGTACGCCCACTTTTCAATAAAAAATCTATTTACAACTACCGAACAGGACGTGATGAAAACCGCTATAACGTCGATGAAAATTCACTGGCAGAGTTTGAAGTGGTTTATGCGGATGCCAGTGGTAAAAAATATGCCACGAACGATTTAAGAACCCGTCTGATATATGAGCGCCGGGATTATTATTGGCGTTGGTCAGACAGTACTGGCTGGGATTCAGGGTATGACCAGAAAGATTTAGTCATGGCTGATGACACTATTCAAATTGCGGAAAATGGCACAGCCAAAATCAGTTTCCCTGTTGAGTGGGGTTCTTATCGCATTGAAGTGGTGAATCCAAAAAATCAGCTTGTTACCAGCCTGAATTTCTGGGCAGGTTATTCATGGCAGGATAATACCGGAGGTACAGGCGCCATTCGTCCGGATCAGGTCAAGATGTCATTAGATAAACCCGCGTATAAACCGGGTGATAAAGTGAAATTGCACATGGTTGCGCCACAGGAAGGTAAAGGTTACTTGCTGGTGGAATCCAGTGATGGCCCACTGTGGTGGCAGGAAATTGATGTACCGGAAAAAGGTCTGGATATTGATGTGCCGATCAAGCAGGAATGGGCCCGTCATGATTTGTATCTGACTGCTGTTATTGTGCGTCCAGGGGATAAATCCCGTCAGGCCACGCCGAAACGGGCGATTGGGGTATTACATTTGCCGCTTATGGATGAAGGGCGCAAACTGAATCTGACCTTGAATGCCCCTGATAAGATGCGTCCAAATCAGGATCTCACCGTTAAAATTAAAGCGACTTCTCAGCAGGGGAAAAAACTGCCTAAACAAGTTTATGTCCTGCTTTCTGCCGTAGATTCTGGCGTTCTGAGCATTACTGACTTTAAAACCCCCGACCCTTATGACGCTTTCTTTGGGCGTAAGCGTTACAGCGTTGATCAGTATGATGTTTATGGTCATCTGATTGAAGCCGAAGGGCGTAAGGCGAATTTGCGTTTTGGGGGAGATGGTGATGAAAATGCACTCGATAGAGGCGGTAAAAAGCCGCTGACGGAAGTAAAAATCATCGCAGAACAGGCTAAACCAATTATTCTGGATGCTAATGGGGAAGGGGAAATAACCTTACCTATTCCTGATTTCAACGGTGAACTCAGACTGATGGTTCAGGCGTGGGGTGGTGAGGAGTTTGGTCACAGTGAACGCAAAATCATCGTGGCTGCTCCCGTTATTACTCAGATGTCATTGCCTCGCTTCATGGCAGGTGGCGATCAATCCCAATTGGCGCTGGATCTTACCAATCTGACCGAACAGCAGCAGGTTCTTACCGTGAATTTCGAGGCGAAAGGACTGATCAAATTACAAGACCCGATAAGCAAAAAAATCATTCTGGAGACAGGAAAGCGAACCACCATTCAAATTCCGGTCAAGGCTGATTATGGATTTGGACAAGGAGAAGTTTTCCTGACTGTCGATGGATTGAACTTGCCCGATGAAAAGCTGAAACAGTACCAAAATAGCTGGAAAATTGGCGTTCGTCCGGCGCACCCGGCCAAGACCATTCAGTTTGCAGATGTGATTCACCAAGGGCAAAACTGGCAATTACCGCAGACCGCCACTGCTGGCCTGGTACTCGATACTCTGGAGGGGCAATTATTGCTGACCAGTCGGCCGCCACTGCAAATCGCACGTTATATCCGCGAATTGTATGCTTATCCCTATGGCTGTTTGGAGCAAACAGTAAGCGGGCTTTATCCATCACTCTATTCCAATGAAGCTGAGCTGAAAAAAGTGGGCATTAATACGCAAACTGATGAAAAACGTCGGTCTGCCATTGATGCAGGTATTATCCATCTGCTGAGTATGCAGCGTCATGATGGTGCTTTCTCTCTCTGGAACCGTAATGGCGATGAAGAGTTTTGGTTGACCGCCTATGCGACAGATTTCCTGTTCCGCGCAACTCAACAAGGTTACAGCGTTCCTGCTGATGCCCTGAAGTCGGCCAATAGTCGCCTGCTGCGCTACTTACAGGATAAAAGTGTCATTACTGATCGTTACAGTGGTTCCCGCATCGAAACACAATTTTCTGTGCAGGCCTATGCAGGTTTGGTCTTGGCAAGTCAGCAAAAAGCGCCGTTGAGCGGTCTGAGGCAGCTTTATGAACGCCATCAACAGGCAGGAAATGGTTTATCTCTGGTTCAGTTGGGCATTGCACTGAAAATGATGGGGGATAATACCCGTAGTAATGAGGCTGTTCGTTTAGGGGTTAATAAGGCACGCCAATCTGGCTATGGATTAGGTGATTATGGCAGCACAATTCGTGATAATGCATTGATTGTTTCTCTACTGACGGAGAACAAAATGTTGCAGAAAGAGCGTGATGAAAAGCTGCTCGACTTATCCAATGAATTGCCAACTCGCCATTACTTCTCGACACAGGAAAGTAATTCGCTTTATCTGGCAGGACGTTACTTTATTGACGCTTCTGAACAATCTTGGAAGGCAGCGATCAATCAACAAATGCCACCCCTTAACCGTGATAGTGCATTGACTGAAACATTGACAGCGAAACAGATCCTGGAAGGCATCGATATCAGTAATCGTGGTGACAGCACATTGTATTCGCGTCTGAATGTGGTGGGATATCCATTGACCACCCCGGAACCTTCCTCAAATGTTTTGAAAATTAAGCGTACTTACCTTGACTTGGAGGGGCACTATTTCCCTACCGAGCGCATGAGAAGTGGTGAAATGGTGGTTGTGAAACTTGAGGTTGATGCGACACAGTCAGTGCCGGATGCATTAGTTGTGGATCTGCTGCCGGCTGGGTTGGAAATTGAGAATCAGAATCTGGCAAGTAGCAGTGCTAGCTTGAGCGAAAGTGCTACGGGATTGCAGGATATTGTCGAAGGCATGCAACAGGCGAATATCCGTCACATGGAATATCGCGATGATCGTTTTGTCGCTGCTGTTGCTGTCCAGCCTCACCAGACCGTGACACTGTTGTATCTTGCTCGTGCGGTTGCGCCGGGTGTCTATCAGGTGCCCGCACCACAGGTCGAATCCATGTATGTTCCTCACTGGCGTTCCGTGGGTGAAACAAACGAAAAACTGGAAGTTGTCCGCTAATCACTGCCAGCCCCTATCCTTGGTGACAGGGGCTGTTCTCTTTCGGATACGGTTTTAATGAGAAGATTGTCTTCCCGCATTTATCTGATTGCGTTGGTTATTTTATTCACACTCTTTGCGGCAGTGTGGCTGGCAGATAAAATCTGGCCGCTGCCACTGCATAATGTCAAAATGGCGCGTGTTGTGGTGGGAGAAGATGGCTCGCCACTGTGGCGTTTTGCCGACAATGAGGGGATCTGGCGTTATCCTGTCACTTTGGAACAGGTTTCTCCTGAATATATTCAGGCATTGCTGACCTACGAAGATCGCTGGTTTTACAAACATCCGGGCATCAATCCTGTTTCTTTGCTGAGGGCGGCATGGCAGGACATCCGCGCAGGAAAAATTGTGTCGGGGGGCAGCACAATCTCCATGCAAGTGGCTCGATTGATTGATCCACATCCGCGCAACTTTACAGGAAAATTCAGGCAGATTTGGCGCACGTTGCAACTTGAATGGCATTACTCAAAAGATCAAATTTTGGAGATGTACCTGAACCGTGCGCCATTCGGTGGTACGTTGCAGGGTGTTGGAGCAGCAAGCTGGGCGTATTTGGGCAAGCCGCCGTCAGAACTTTCGCCGGGTGAATCGGCATTATTGGCGGTATTACCACAAGCTCCCAGTCGCTTAAGGCCAGATCGCTACCCAGAACGTGCGCAGGCCGCTCGAGACAAAGTATTACAGCGACTGAAGCAATACAATGTCTGGTCAGCGGAAAACGTCGCTGATATCAAAGAAGAAAATGTATGGCTGGCTCCTCGTCAGGTTCCTCACCTTGCGCCTTTACTGGCAAGGCGAGTGGCAAACGGAAACCCGCAGGAAGTGATCCAGACAACCATTGATACAGGCTTACAGCGCCAACTGGAGGATATGGTTCTCAATTGGAAATACCAACTGGCGGACAAAACATCGATTGGGGTGTTGGTTGTTGATCATACGGATATGGCCGTCAAGGCCTATATTGGTTCGGTAGATCTTCAGGATGACAGTCGTTTTGGGCATGTGGATATGATAAGCGCATGGCGTTCACCGGGCTCCACGCTCAAACCTTTTTTATATGCCATGGCGCTGGATGATGGATTGATTCACGGGGAATCCTTATTGCAGGATGTTCCCCGCCGTTTTAATGATTACCGTCCGGGAAATTTTGACAGTGGTTTTAATGGGCCTGTCAGTGCCAGTGAAGCGCTGACGCGGTCGCTGAATTTGCCAGCGGTACAACTTCTCGAATCTTATGGTGCTAAACGGTTCACCGCTAATTTGCGTAATGTGGGAATGGTACTGCGTTTCCCGCTTGGTAGTGAGCCGAACTTATCGCTTATTTTGGGAGGAACCGCGGCTCGGATGGATGAACTGGTATCTGTATACAGCGCTTTCGCCCGTCAGGGGAAAGTTTCGCCGTTGCGCTTTACACCACAGCAGAAAATTCGTGACAGACAATTATTCTCCGCAGGGGCAGCTTGGATTGTCAGGAGGATCATGGCAGGTGAAGGACGTCCAAAACCTGATGATAGCCTGTCTGCCGAAGTCCCTTTGGCGTGGAAAACAGGTACGAGTTACGGTTATCGCGATGCATGGGCGATTGGCCTGAATGCCCGTTACACCATAGGCGTGTGGGTCGGCAGGCCAGATGGCACACCCGTGGTAGGGCAATTTGGTTATGCTACGGCGATCCCCATTATGAACCAGATCAACGGGCTGTTAATGGAAAATTTACGTTATAGCTCACAGCGTATTCCTGTTGATCCGCGGCCGATAAGTGTCAGTCAGGCGACCATTTGCTGGCCGAGCGGAACAATGCTGACCAAAGAAATAATAGCTAAAGACGTCGGCAATTGCCGTCAGCGTCGCTTAAGCTGGATTTTGGATAATACAATCCCGCCAACGCTGTCTGCCATTGGGCAGGAAGGGACTTCGGGTATTAACGAACGGATATGGATAGATAAAAATGGTCTACGTGTTGCTTCTGATTGTCCTGATGCCCGGCCTGAAACCATAGCTTTGTGGCCGATTACTCTGGAAGCATGGCTACCGGCAAAAGAACGTCGGTCGAATCGGTTGCCACCGATTAATCCCCAATGCCCTCCTTTGAAAACGGATGAGGCTCCTTTACTCATTGTGGGAATTCGCGAAGGGGATATTCTGAAACGCATTCCGGGCAAAAATACGCTGGATTTACGGATAACAACGCAGGGGGGTAGCGGTCAGCAGTGGTGGTTTTTGAATGGTGAACAAGTTTCTGTGACAAAAAATAACCAGTCGTGGGTAAAAACCTTATCACAACCAGGGAAATACCAGCTTAGTGTTTTAGATTTGAGTGGGCAGATCAGCGCAATCAATTTTGTTTTTAAGTGATTGATGGTGTGTTTGTGACCTTGATTAAAGGCATATTTTGTTTTTAAAACAAGGTGTTAAACATATCCTTTACATCTCAATATTTTATTTTTATCGTAAAACAATAAAAAATTATTGTTTTACGATAATTTAAAGCTATAATTTGATCACGCTTAATAATGGATCATAAACATGATGCACTCTTCAAAACTTACAAGAATGACGGCTCTCAGTCTGATGATATCTAAATTATCATTATTGATTATCATCATATTGATAATAATTAATATTTATAGCTGGCTGGAGCCAAAGTTAATATTAGAGAAATATGGGTTAGGATTTTCGTTGACAAATAGAATATTATTGCATTTTAGTGAGAATACTCTTAGCCCGTGGAAACTGACCAGTGGAATATTTATATCGACAATCCCATTATTGTTTTTGGGGGGGAGCCTCTGGGCTTTTCATCAGTTATTCGGCAATTATCGGAAGGGTGATTATTTTTCCAAGAATACGGTGAAATATTTGGAATATGCAGGTTGGGGGGTCATCATCTGGGCTATGTTAGATATTCTTTTTGAACCTTTATTAACTGTTTGGTTCACTATGGGAGCGCCAGCGGGTCAGCACTTTTTCTCATTCAGTCTAAGCCCTAGCCATCTTGTTGCTATTTTTATTTCGGTTTGCCTGGCTGTCATTTCGCGTATTCTTTATCAAGCATGTGATATATATGACGAAAATAAGAGCATTATATAGGAGATATTGTGGCAATTTATATTACTCTAGATGTGCTCATGGCAAAACGAAAGGTTAAATCTAAAGAATTAGCACAGGCCATTGGTATTACTGAACAAAACCTTTCTTTGCTGAAAACGGGAAAAATTAAAGGGATTCGATTTTCTACTCTTGATGCCATCTGCCAATATTTAGATTGTCAGCCTGGGGATATATTGGAATCCAAAGATGATTAATCAGTAAATCATGTCGGTGGTTCTATTAATTTAAATCGTGAGGAAAAAAGATGAAAATTTTTTCATATGTTTTATTGCTGGGGCTATTTTATATTCCTGTTTCTTTTGCAGATACATCAGCCAAAGGTGGTGATAATAAAATGGAGAATAAACAATCAGGTAATCAAGGGGCGTTGAGAAAATGTACACACCTATTGCCTGAAGGACATAAATATACCATTAGCATTATTGGCACATCCGATAAGACAACAAAAGAGGTCAATAAGCAGTTCAAAGGAGAATTTAAACTCTCTAGTGGAAGTAAAAAGCCATTGGATAAGAAAAGAAATGAAGAGATTAAACCTTTTATTCAATGCGTAACAGAGACTGTTCTGTAATTGGAACTGCATTAAAACGCCGAATCAATGATCTTGATCAGAATGCCTATTTGGGATTTCATCGCCTGAATAGGCATTATTTTATAGAATTAATCGGGCAGGATGGCGCGAATTGACAGAGAGATAAGTGATATCCAATGTTCTGGATTGGTGTCAAAAACAGCTTAACTCGCTTTGTCTTAAAGTGTCTGCATAGTAAAAATGTGATTTATGCTAAAAAATGATAATTTTCGCTAAGAAAGTTTTAACAAAATGTTATGTTTTTTGTAGGCAAGCAGAAAGTCTCCTCCTATAATCAACGCCTATTTTTATTCCTGTCAGGTACAGGATAAATTTCGTCTCCCTGTTTTAGTCAAGGGAGAATAAAAAATTAAAATGAATCATCGCTGAAAGTGCCAAAGAGGTTATCTAATGACGATTGAACGTACTTTTTCTATTATTAAGCCTAATGCTGTGAAGAAAGATGCTATCGGTTCCATCTATGCCCGTTTTGAAAGCGCAGGGTTTAAAATCATCGCAGCCAAAATGCTGCATTTAACACGTGAGCAGGCGGAAGGTTTTTACGCTGAGCACAAAGGCCGTCCTTTCTTTGATGGTCTGGTAGAATTTATGACTTCTGGCCCAATCGTGGTACAGGTTCTGGAAGGTGAAAATGCGGTTCAGCGCCATCGTGACCTGATGGGCGCTACCAACCCGGACAATGCACTGGCAGGTACTCTGCGTGCGGATTATGCAGATAGCTTTACTGAAAATGCGGTTCACGGTTCAGACTCCATTGAATCTGCAAACCGTGAGATTGCTTATTTTTTCAGTGATGATGAAATCTTCCCCCGCCACTGATATTCAGTTACTCGTAGCATCTGAACAGTAAAGTTTGTACAATGTCGCGCCTCACTGATTTGACTTAGTGGGGCGTTTATTATTTTATCTCAATACTCAATTATCACTGCATATAGTGGTTATTGAATTGGTCGTCACCGAATCAAAACTTAGTGCTGAAATTAAATCAGCACAGAGCCGAAAGTGTAACAACGAGGCGATGTAAAAATGTCCCAACTTAACGAAACCGTACAACCTTCAACCGCCGCTGTATCTGTCACTCCTGAAAAGAAAAACGGCAAAATCAATCTGCTTGATCTTAATCGTAAACAAATGCGTCAATTTTTTATCGATATGGGAGAAAAACCGTTTCGTGCCGATCAGGTTATGAAATGGATGTACCACTATTGCTATGACGACTTTGAGCAGATGACCGATATCAATAAAGTGCTCAGGACGAAATTGCAGCAGGTGGCAGAAATCAAGGCACCTGAAGTGGCAGAAGAACAGCGTTCTGCGGATGGCACCATTAAATGGGCAATTACTGTTGGTGATCAACAGGTTGAAACGGTTTATATCCCAGAGGATGAGCGCGCGACATTGTGTGTTTCATCTCAGGTCGGATGTGCTTTAGAGTGTAAATTCTGTTCCACTGCCCAGCAGGGATTTAACCGTAACCTGCGGGTTTCTGAAATTATTGGTCAAGTCTGGCGTGCTGCTAAAATCATTGGCTCGCTGAAATCCAGTGGTCGCCGCCCAATCACCAATGTCGTCATGATGGGGATGGGAGAGCCATTGCTTAACTTAAACAATGTCGTGCCGGCCATGGAAATCATGATGGATGATTTCGGCTTTGGGTTGTCAAAACGCCGCGTGACGTTGTCAACATCTGGCGTAGTGCCTGCATTGGACAAATTGGGCGATATGATTGATGTTGCATTGGCAATTTCCCTGCATGCACCTACCGACGACGTTCGTGACGAAATCGTGCCGATTAACCGCAAGTACAATATTGAAGAATTTTTGGCGGGAGTGCGTCGCTATTTGGCAAAATCCAATGCCAATCAAGGGCGGGTTACGGTGGAATATGTGATGCTTGATCACGTCAATGACAGCGTGGAACAGGCACATCAATTGGCGGAATGCCTGAAAGATACACCAAGCAAAATCAACTTGATCCCATGGAACCCGTTCCCCGGAGCACCTTATGGGCGTAGCTCCAACAGCCGGATTGACCGTTTTTCGAAAGTCCTGATGGGACACGGTTTTACGACTATTGTGCGTAAAACGCGAGGGGATGATATTGATGCCGCATGTGGGCAGCTTGCTGGTGATGTCATTGATAGAACAAAACGGACATTGAAAAAACGTCTGGCAGGTGAACCAATTCAGGTAAAAACAGTCTAATTTGTTTGTTTAATCGCGATTAATGGTTAAAAATCTGGCGAAGTTTAACATAACCTTATAAATGAAAATGATATGATACGGAAATCAATAATTTGGTCTATAGTTTGTTTTGGCCTGATCACGGGTTGTGCGGAACGTTCCCCGCGTCACGGTTATCAGGTCGTTGCAATAGATACTCGATTACAGCTAGGGAAAGCCTATTTAGCGGAGCGAAATTTATCGGCTGCCAAATATCATTTTCAAAAGGTTTTGCTGGCGAAACCTCGCCATCCAGAAGCGCATTTGGGTATGGCACTGTATGAATATTATTCAGGTCAACCCAAAGCTGCCGATCAGCATTATAGAATGGCCATGCAGTATGCGGCAGGAAATGATACTGTAATACGTCATTATGCTGCTTTTCTCTGTGAACAAAAGCGGGATGAAGAGGCTAAAAAATTGGTCACGGGAAACAACACAAGCCACTACACTTGTGATAAATGATTTTCTGCGTTCGACGCAGTATGAAATGATTTCGCTGCACAAATTAAGTTGGATGTTCTATCAAATTAATTTGCGTAAATACTTTAACCTGAACAGTACCAGTGCCCTTAGCTAATGAAGACTGAAACTTACCCAGAAGAAGCCAATCTGACAACGGGTCAGATTCTGCGCCAGGCTCGTGAAAAACTTGAGCTTTCTCAGCAAACTGTGGCAGATCGTTTGTGTCTCAAACTGTCCACTGTTCGTGATATTGAAGAAGATAATACGCAGTCAAATATCGCCCTGACATTCTTACGTGGATATATTCGGGCTTATGCGAAACTTGTCCAAGTCCCTGAATCCGATATTTTAAGCACATTAAATAAACAAATGCCCGCTAAGGCTGGCAAAGTTTCCCCGATGCAAAGCTTTTCGTCAGGAAAAAAGCGGAAAAAACGTGATGGTTGGTTGATGAAAATAACGTGGGGCGTGCTCATTGTGCTGCTGGGGATGACTGGGTGGTGGTGGTGGCAGAATTACACCGCGCAGCAAAAAGACTTAGCTTCAATGACAACACAATCTGATGCTTATAACGCTCAGGCGCAAGGAGATGAAAGTGACTTGGGCACTCCAACAACAGATCTAGGTCAACTATCTGACCATGCTAAAGATGATAACTCAGTCGCTGCCGCTCAGGAAGAAACCTCTTCAGCGTTAGCAAATCCGGCAGCAAACAGCAATGCTTCATCGCCGGACAATCAATCGGTTGTAAATTCAGTACCAGCGACAGCTAATACAGCACCAAATTCTGCTGTGAATACGTCATCGGCTGATGTGAATAATATCAGTGCGGTTAACAGTGATGAACTGGTGATGAATTTTAAGGCAAGATGCTGGTTACAGATCACGGATGCCAATGGTAAGACTTTGTTCATGGGCACAAAAGATAAAGGCAGCAGTCTGAAACTTTCAGGTGCCTTGCCTTATAAGCTGAAAATTGGCGCACCTGCGGCGGTTGATATCCAGTTTCAGGGAAAAACCGTGGACATGACTCGTTTTGTCAAGGTGAACCGTATTGCCCAACTGAAACTGCCAGAAAATAATTAACTATTTTGGCAAATTGGCGAACATTTATAGGCGAATATTGAATAGAAATTCAAGTTCGCCTGTGTGTATTATTCACCACAGCATAGTTGTAATTTTTATAAACAAAATACAGGGATGTAGGGGAGTAATGTAAAAATGCATAATGAATCACCGATAAAAAGACGTAAATCCACACGTATTTATGTCGGTAATGTGCCCATTGGCGATGGCGCACCTATTGCGGTGCAATCAATGACGAACACACGGACAAATGACGTAGAAGCGACAGTCAGGCAGATTAAATCGCTGGGGCGTGTAGGTGTTGATATCGTCCGTGTTTCTGTTCCAACCATGGACGCTGCGGAAGCGTTCAAATCCATCAAACAGCAGGTCAATATTCCTCTCGTTGCTGATATTCATTTCGATTACCGTATCGCATTGAAAGTCGCAGAATATGGCGTTGACTGCCTGCGTATTAACCCCGGCAATATTGGCAATGAAGAACGCATCCGTCAGGTTGTGGATTGCGCTCGTCACTACAATATTCCCATTCGTATTGGGGTCAATGGTGGATCGTTGGAAAAGGATATACAGGAAAAGTACGGAGAACCAACACCAGAAGCCTTGGTTGAGTCGGCGATGCGGCATGTTGATATACTTGATAGCTTGAATTTTCATCAATTCAAGGTGAGCGTTAAGGCGTCAGATGTCTTTCTGGCTGTCGGCGCTTACCGTTTGCTGGCACAGAAAATCGATCAACCATTGCATTTGGGTATTACCGAAGCGGGGGGCGCTCGCGCAGGTGCGGTGAAATCCTCAATTGGTTTGGGTCTTCTGTTGTCTGAAGGGATTGGTGATACATTACGTATTTCGCTGGCGGCTGATCCGGTGGAAGAAGTTAAAGTCGGTTTTGATATCCTTAAGTCATTACGCATCCGCTCGAGGGGGATCAATTTTATTGCCTGTCCGACTTGCTCCCGTCAGGAATTTGACGTTATCGGCACCGTGAATGCGCTTGAACAGCGCCTTGAGGACTTGATTACACCGATGGATGTCTCCATTATTGGCTGTGTCGTGAATGGTCCCGGGGAAGCTGAAGTTTCAACAATCGGCGTGACTGGTGCGAAAAATAAAAGCGGTTTTTATGAAGATGGCATCCGTCAGAAAGAGCGTTTTGACAACAATAATTTGATTGATCAACTTGAAGCGAAGATCCGTGCCAAGGCCACGATCCTTGATGCCAGTAATCGGATTAACATCAATCAGCTTGATGAATAATATACCTGATACTGGCTCATGCTATCATGAGCCAGTATTGTTTCTGATTGCTGATTGAACCTCGCGAGCTTTCGCTTTTATAATCGACGCTATTGTAGAAATATTAATAAGAGATAAAACGTGGCAAAAAATATCCCAGCTATTCGTGGCATGAACGATTGCCTTCCTGCTGAAACCGCCATCTGGCAACGTGTTGAATCTACGATTAAGCGTGTGCTGGCAGGTTACGGTTTCAATGAAATCAGGACACCGATTGTAGAGCAGACCCCGTTATTTAAACGCGCAATTGGCGAAGTCACCGATGTGGTCGAAAAAGAAATGTACACATTTGACGACCGCAATGGGGAAAGCCTGACCCTGCGCCCAGAGAATACCGCAGGTTGTGTCCGCGCTGGTATTCAGCATGGTCTGCTGTACAATCAGGAACAGCGCTTGTGGTACATTGGGCCAATGTTCCGCTATGAACGCCCACAAAAAGGCCGCTACCGTCAATTCCATCAGTTGGGTGCTGAAGTTTTTGGCCTGCAAGGGCCGGATATTGACGCTGAAATGATTTTAATGACTGCTCGCTGGTGGCGTGAACTGGGCATCGCTGAACACGTTACACTTGAATTAAACTCCATTGGTTCACTGGACGCCCGTGCGAATTACCGTGAAGCTTTGGTGGCGTTCCTTGAACAGCATAAAGAGAAGCTGGACGAAGACTGTCAGCGCCGTATGTATACTAACCCGCTGCGTGTACTGGATTCCAAAAATCCTGAAATTCAGGCGCTTCTTAACGATGCGCCGGCACTGTTTGACTATCTTGATACCGAATCAAAAGAACATTTTGATGGGTTGTGCCGGATTCTAGATAGTGCAGGTATCAAGTATCACCTCAACCAGCGTTTGGTTCGTGGCCTTGATTATTACAATCGTACTGTCTTTGAATGGGTAACTTCTGCATTGGGTGCACAGGGAACAGTTTGTGCGGGCGGTCGTTACGATGGCCTGGTTGAGCAATTGGGTGGGAAATCTACACCAGCAGTAGGTTTTGCAATGGGAATGGAACGTATGGTTCTGTTAGTTCAGGAAGTCAATCCTGAGTTCGTTGCAGATCTGGCTGTTGCGGATGTTTATCTCTCTTCCTTTGGTGAAGGTAGCCAGCAGGCGGCATTGATTCTGGCGGAGCAGATCCGTGATGAATTGCCTGAATTACGCTTGATGACCAATCATGGTGGCGGCAACTTCAAGAAACAGTTGGGGCGTGCAGATAAGCATGGTGCCAAAGTTGCCCTGATCCTCGGAGAAGATGAAATTCGTGCAGGTAATATCACTGTGAAAGATTTACGTAATGGTGAACAAGAAACGTTGTCACAACAAGCGATTGCAGCACGTTTGAGCGAACTGTTAGGCTAAGGAGAGACTCTGTGGAAGTCTATACCACTGAAACTGAACAAATTGATGTGATAAAGCGTTTTTTTGCCAACAACGGTAAATATCTTGCTGTTGGCTTGGTGCTGGGCATTGGGGCGCTGGCTGGCTGGCATTACTGGCAGTCTCATCAGACAAACCAGTTGCAGGATACTGCGGCGACGTTTGAGAAATTGAATAAATTGCTGGAATCGGGCTCGAAAGAAAGCATTGTTGCCACAGAAAAATTCGCTAATGAAACGAATAATATCTATGGTGTCATGGCCGATGTGGATTTGGCAAAGCGTGCTGTTGAACAGAATGATTTGGCTCAGGCAGAAAAGCGCTTGCTGGCCGCCGCTGGCAAAGCTAAGGACGAGGATATGCAGGCTTTATCCAATATTCGTCTGGCTCGAGTTCAATTCGCAGAAGATAAAACGGATGCTGCACTGAAAACGCTGGAACAGGTCAAGGGGAAAGGTTGGCTGGTAGCCGTTGAGAACATTCGTGGTGATATTCTGACGAAAAAAAGGGATATTGCGGGTGCGCGTGCAGCTTATTCCAGGGGGCTGGAAGCCGATGGCCCACAGCCTTTGAAAAGTAGTATTCAAATTAAACTTAATAATCTATCCAGCTAAGGGAGCTAACTTTAATGCAACTGCGAAAAACACTCTTGGTTGGGCTGGTTGCTTCTGTTCTGTTGGCTGGTTGTTCAAGCGAACAGGATACGCTAGCAATGTCACCGCTACCGAAGGTTGAAAATCAATTCAATCCCCGTGTAATTTGGGATAAATCAGTCGGAAGCGGTGTTGGGCAATATTATTCTCACTTGTCACCTGTTTGGCAGGGTTCAACGGTTTATGTTGCTGATCGCACCGGTGTCGTTAAAGCATTTGAGGTAGATACGGGTAAAGAGCTGTGGGCCACAGACCTGTCGGAAAAAGCAGGCTTTCTGTCATCCCGCTTGCCTGCATTGCTTTCTGGTGGTTTGACCGTATCAGGTGAGCGCCTGTATGTCGGTACAGAACAGGCAAAAGTCATCGCACTGGATACCACTAACGGTAAAGTTGAGTGGGAATCAAGTGTTGCGGGTGAAGCGTTATCACGTCCCGTGGTGAGTGATGGCCTTGTGTTAATCCACACGGGTAACGGTCTGTTGCAGGCATTGAATGAAACCAATGGTTCCGCAGTCTGGTCAGTCAATATGGATACACCTTCATTGTCAGTCCGTGGTGAATCTGCTCCAGCCGTAGCCTATGGCGCTGCGATTGTCGGTGGTGATAATGGCCGTATTAGTGCGGTTCTGATGTCACAAGGGCAATTGATTTGGCAGCAGCGTATTGCTCAGATGACAGGTTCAACTGAAATCGGCCGCCTGAATGATGTTGATATGACTCCGGTCATTTCTAATAATATTATTTATGCTATTGCTTATAATGGCAATTTGGTGGCAATGGATATGCGTTCCGGCCAGCTTATCTGGAAACGTGATATCGGTTCTGTGAATGAGATGGTTGTGACGGATGACCATATTTTCATTGTTGACCAAAACGACCGTATTCTGTCCCTGCGTAAAAGTGACGGGGTAACACTGTGGACGCAAAGCGATTTATTGCACCGTAACCTGACAGCACCGGAAATGTACAATGGCTATCTGGTTGTTGGTGATGCTGAAGGTTATCTGCATTGGTTGAATATGGCTGATGGTAAATTTGTGGCTCAGCATAAAGTTGATGGTTCTGGCTTGTTGAGTCGCCCGGTTGTTGCCGGAGATAAGCTGATGGTACAGGCGAAGGATGGTAAGGTTTACCTGTATACCCGCTAATTTCATCACGTGTTTTAACGCAACACGGAATAACACGGCTCCTGTGCTGACAGTAACAGGAGCCGTTTCGTCTTTTTAGTATCTGTTGTAGTGGAGCTTCGAGTGGATCACTTTCAGCAGGATATCGATTTACATCTAGTTATGAGGCATCAAAAAAATGATACCTGTTGTTGCGCTGGTTGGGCGCCCGAATGTCGGAAAATCCACCTTATTTAACCGTTTAACCCGAACTCGAGATGCGCTGGTAGCGGATTTCCCTGGTTTGACCCGTGATCGTAAATATGGACGGGCAGAGGTTGAAGGGCAGGAATTCATCATCATTGATACCGGTGGTATCGATGGTACGGAAGATGGCGTAGAAACGCATATGGCTGCGCAATCTCTGATGGCAATTGAAGAAGCGGATATCGTCCTGTTTATGGTCGATGCCAGATCAGGAATGATGCCAGCCGATCACGGGATTGCAAAACATCTGCGTAGCCGTGAAAAAGCCACCTTTTTGGTAGCGAATAAAACCGATGGTATTGATACTGATACTGCTATCCCTGAATTCTACTCACTGGGGTTGGGGGATATATATTCCATCGCCGCTTCCCACGGCCGTGGTGTGACACAACTGATCGAGCATGTGTTGTTGCCATTCTCTGAAAAAGAGAAAACGGAAGAAGTTGAATTAACGGAAGAAGAAGCCAATGCAGCTTATTGGGCTGAGATAGAGCAGGTTGAATTGGAAGCTGCTGAAGAGGAAGAGAAGGAGGCAGCTTTTGATCCTACCACTTTGCCGCTGAAATTGGCGATTGTTGGTCGTCCAAACGTGGGTAAATCCACATTAACCAACCGTATTCTGGGCGAAGAGCGAGTCGTTGTTTATGACATGCCGGGAACCACCCGAGACAGTATTTATATTCCAATGGAGCGTGATGGCCGCGAATATATCCTGATTGATACAGCAGGGGTTCGTAAACGTGGCAAAGTAACCGAAACGGTTGAGAAATTCTCTGTTATCAAAACACTTCAGGCCATTGAAGATGCTAATGTTGTTTTGCTGATAGTTGATGCCCGTGAAGGGATTTCTGATCAGGATCTCTCTCTGCTCGGTTTTATTCTCAATAGTGGGCGCTCTCTGGTTATTGCGGTCAACAAGTGGGACGGCATGAGCCAGGAAGACAGAGATCACGTTAAGGATATGCTGGATTTGCGTCTCGGCTTTGTCGATTTTGCCCGTGTTCACTTTATTTCTGCGCTGCATGGCAGTGGGGTTGGCAACTTATTTGACTCGATTCTGGAAGCTTACGAAAGTGCTACCCATCGCGTTAGTACTTCCATGCTGACTCGTATCATGCATATGGCAGAAGAAGATCATCAGCCGCCGATGATACGTGGACGCAGGGTCAAAATGAAATATGCCCACGCAGGGGGATATAACCCACCTATCGTGGTGATCCACGGCAATCAGGTGACAAATTTGCCTGATTCTTATAAACGTTACTTGATGAACTACTTCCGTCGCTCTTTAAAAGTCATGGGAACACCTATTCGCATTCAGTTTAAAGAAGGGGCTAACCCTTATGCAGATAAGAAAAATACCTTGACGGCTACACAGCTTCGTAAGCGTAAACGTTTAATGGCGCATTTGAAAAAGCGCTAAATATTAAAATAAATATGTATAAAATAAAGGGCTATTTTTAGCCCTTTATTATTACTGGTTTAGTTAATTTATCTAACTATCTTATGAATTGATTTTTTGGTTCTTTATAAGGTAATAAAATAATTTCATTATTACTGTCTAAATGAAACTTTATTATCATTTTTCAGCCAAAACTAATTCAATTTATTAACATGTGATGATTTTTATTATTGTAAATTGTCAAGTTTAGTTATTTTTTTTTATCAATTGATAAATTATCTTCCGGCTGTGAAGCCTTTTCTTCTTTAGCTGAATCTTTCATTAAACTATTAACATGTTCTAACGTCCTTAGCGCACATTCCTTGTCATTTTCATCACAATTATTGGCAATATATTCCAGTAGATAAGGAGGAATGATATTGTACTTGTCTATTTTACTATTACGCATAATATTAGCCAGTTTGTGTGTTGTTATGTGTGTCTGCTTTAGGGTACTTAGATATTAGCTAAAATAATCGTGTTAGTCACTGGTAGAAATGTAAATTTATTATATTGTTATATTTTTGATTAAAATCAATATTTTAATGTAAATACGGCCTAAATATAAAATGTATTGAGCTATAAATAATAAGAAAGGGCTATCCTTAGCCCTTTCTTGTTTATTATAGGATTATCTTAAGCTTACTCTGTTTAAGAATAATTGATATTTTATTAACGATTATATTGATGTTGGTGTTAATTATTTTTTTGGAATGATAACCCCAACTTTGCTCCAGCAATTATTCACGATATCTGAAACTTCTTTATCAAACAATTTTTCAGCGTTTTTAATGGTTAATTCTGCAAAATCATCAAAATTGGCATCTGAAGATAAACGTTCATCGAGTAAAGTTTCATACCAGATTTTACCCGCACGTTCCCATGAATAACCACCTAGTTCTACTGCCAGTAGATAAAAGGCTCTGTTAGGAATACCAGAATATATATGAACCCCGCCATTGTCCTTTGTGAACGGTAGCTCTTTATATTGATCCATATGACCAACTTGCTTGTCCCCGGAAAAAGCTGTTCCCGGATTTACAAATGTACGTAAGGCAACATCAGGTTTATTGTCTGGATTAAACTTAGTTCCAAGTAGCCCTTTTCCAATAAGCCAATCGGATTCGCTGGCTTTTTGTTTATCGAAATACTGTTTTACCATAATGCCAAACACATCTGAGATGGATTCATTTAACGCGCCCGATTGATAAGCATAAAAAAGTCTTGCTTCACTCTCAATCACGCCATGCGTTAATTCATGTGCTATAACATCAATAGCAGAGGTGAAGCGATTGAAATATTTTCCATCTTTATCGCCATCGCCAAAAACCATCTGTTTTCTAGACCAAAATGCATTCATGTAGTTTTGACCATAATGTACAGTTGCGACTAGCTTGATTCCTTTGTTATCGAGTGAATTACGGCCAAAAACTTTTTTGTAGAATTCATAGGTCTTACCGAGATACTCATAGGCTTCATTGACAGCAACATCTTCACTTTCAGGCATACCTTCGCGTCGTGCTACCTTATCACCTGGAAATATCTCTTCATGTTCTGCATCGTAGATAGTTCGATTTAATTTATCATCAAATTCTACTTCATTTTCCTGTTGTAAGAGATCCTCTCCAATAGAGATATTCATTAAGTGATGAACATGATCTAATGTTTTTAATACATATTGATTAGAGCACTCATCACAATCGTTAGAGATATGTTCTAAAACAAATGGAGGGATTAAGCTATATCTGTTGATTTCATTATTGTTCATGATTATCCCCTTTATTATTAGATGTTGTGTTTGTGTTTTTTGGACACGTTTGAATACTAACTATAATAATTGAGTTAGTCACTAGGGTAAATATTGATTTTTTATGTCAGGGTATTGCCAATGAAAAATAATAAATTAAATTATCAGTGTCTGATATAGAACAGGAATACAGGCGTTATCCGATATTCCTGTTTTTAATTATCATACCCAATCTTTTTTTATTAGAAAGGAGGTATAAAGTTCAGCTTCTGGAGAGTTTGGCTCAGGAGAATGATTATATTCCCAGCGTACTAATGGCGGCATGGACATTAATATTGATTCAGTGCGTCCACCACTTTGCAGGCCAAATAATGTTCCTCTGTCCCAAACTAAATTAAATTCAACGTAACGGCCACGGCGATATAATTGGAATTCTCTTTCACGTTCTCCCCAGTTTATATTTTTCCTTCTTTCTACAATAGGCAAATACGCGGCCAAAAAACCATTACCGACGGCTTGCGTAAAGTTAAAGCAAGTTTCAAAATCAGGGGTATTTAAATCGTCATAAAATAATCCACCAATTCCGCGTGGTTCATTACGGTGTTTTATAAAGAAATAATCATCACACCATTTCTTATATTCAGGATAAACATTGTCGCCAAAAGGTTGGCATAATGTTTTGGCGACGGTATGCCAATGAATGGCATCTTCGTTGAAGCCATAATAAGGAGTGAGATCAAAACCACCGCCAAACCACCATACTGGTGTTTCTCCTTCTTTTTCCGCAATAAAAAAGCGAACATTGGCATGACTAGTCGGAATATAGGGATTGAGTGGGTGGATAACAAGGGAAATGCCCATTGCTTGATAGCTACGACCCGCTAATTCAGGGCGGTGGGCGCTTGCTGATGGAGGAAGTGAAGCCCCAGTGATATGGGAGAAATTCACGCCAGCCTGTTCAAAAACGTTGCCTGCCTTTAATACGCGACTGCGACCACCACCGCCTTCTTCCCGCTGCCAGCACTCTTCCATAAAATTGGAGTGACCATCAAGTCGCTCAAGTTGTTTGCAGATTTCATCCTGTAATGAGAGGAAAAAATCCTTAACTTGGGATATATTAGGTGTATTCATAATTAAATCATAACCAATTGATATTAAATAAATAAACCTCATTTTTAAATGAGGTGGTTTTTGTTTGTTTATATAATTGTTTATACATAGAACGCTGAACAAACCTATAAACAAAACATAAGATAAGAACAATGTGAAAGAAAAGAAAGAATAAGAGTGAATTTGTGCTCAATAAAAAGAGGTCAGTACGCTAAACGTTCTGAACTTATGAGAGGTTGCAGCGCACTTCGTCGGGAGCTATTGAGGTGACAATGACGAGTGTTACTGCTAGTGAGAAGATACCCCGTTACGGCTATCTTCCCGGTGATTTTCAAGTGGTGGGCTGCTATTTTTATGATTTGTCTCGAACCCTACGCTCAATAAGCTGACCGTACATATCAAAATACCGACTAGGCCAGATTTCAGAGGGATGTATTTCAAGATAGTTAGCAATAATCCATTCGCCTTTAGGCCAAGGCCGACTGAGAGTATTTGCTAATGTTGATGAACTGAGACCCGCTTCACGGGAGACGGCGGCTAAGGTTGTTCCACGCTTACGTAATGCAGCAATTATATCGGCCTGATGCCAGTCATTTCTAACATTATTCATTCCTGCTACCCCTTCCATTAATTGAAAAAATTGATGGTGGCGATTCAAGCAAGGTTCGCATTACCGGGCTAAGATTCCGGTGAGGCCGAAGCCTCCCCTGCCTGAATCACCATTGAAAGGGTGATAACGGGCACTGGTAGAAACATCCTACCAGTGTTCTTAGCTCAGGGATGCGAAGCCCTGGCCACTGGATTTTGCCAATGGCGGAGGTACTTTAACTGATTGGTTTATCTGGTTCAATAAGCGAATCAGTATAACCGCTTAACTTTTTGTGTTAAATTCCATGAAATATACTAATGTACTGCTAAAGCTTCCCATTACTTCACTCAATTAAATGGAAATATTTTGATCATTCCTTAGGAATCATTCGTAGAGCGTCATTACGTGATTCTGTGAAAATATATCCAAGATACATACTCTGTGAAGCTGCATATTTTACAGCAGACCCAGCGCCATCGATGTGTTTTAATATATGCTGTCTGGCTGCGTAGGTAGGCTTTATTCTGTTATAAACATCACGCCACCATTTGTTTCCATACTTCTTAATTATTTTTCCCTTTATTCTTTGGAAATATTCTTTACTATCAGTTCCATCATAAGAAGCCAGTAAACTAGCCCAGATCATTTTTTTATGGATAGATAATGGGTTATATTCCCTTTGAATTAATTCCTCTCGTACATCTGGATGTAAGAGTAAACTGCCATCAGATATTTTACGTTTTATCCATAAACGTCTCGCAGACTCGTAGACATACTTTTTGTTTTCTTTCTCTAGGGTTAGAATGTGAGAAGGCCAACTTTCAAGATTATCAATAAGAGATAACTTTCTTATTAAGTCTTGATGTTCTCCAGCGTGGTTCCTGCTATACATGCTTGTTGTCCTTTTTTCACTAAACGAAACTCTTAGTATTCAATATGTTCTGGGGGTACACCAGTAAAACTAGGTCAGAATGTTAAATGTTCCGGCCCTAGACACGTTACGCATAATAATAATTTAACATTCTAACCCTTTGATTCTATTATCTCTACTTCTCTTATGATAACAAATAAAATCAATGAGTTACCTAAATTCCATCAAAGTTATCCAATCGCTGCTGCTGCTCATCACTGAGACTAAACGCAAAATCTTCATGCTCAATCTGCCATGTGCCAAAACTGATCAGGAACGCAATCGCGGGGTCGATCTTGTTCGCTGATTTCTTCTTATTCGGTTTGATATTGGCGTTAGCGTCAGTTTCCATCACGACATTGGACATCGCCCACACGAGCACTGGATCGCCGTTGTGACGAATGACCTTGCGGTTAACGAAGACTTCGGCAGATTTGGCAACGGGGCTAAAGCGCATATAGGTTTGCGGGAACGGCTCAACCTCAATCCCTGCGCCCTGTAACTGGGTTCTTAGATGGGTAGCGTTCCATGTGTCAAAGCCCACCAGTTTGATATCAAAGTGCTGGCTGTCTTTAAGAATGTCGTCACGGATACGGTCATAATCAATACAGTCGCCCGTTGTGGTGCGTATCCAGCCTAATTTAGCCCACTGGCGATAAACCGCCCTATTCTTGTTGGCGGGATTCTGTAACTGGGCTTCCGGTAAGTAATGGCGGGTCAGTAATAATAGTTCATTATCTACGGGAAAGGTGTAACATACGCTGGTAATATCTCCTGTCGAAGATAAATCCAATCCGGCGTAACACTCCAGCCCTTTCAGGTCGTTCTCGTCATAATCCATCTGGCAGGCTTTCCAAGCCCCTTCACCCATCCACGGTGTTTCGCCCTGGCACCAGATATTAAAGCGTTTGGTTAACATCTCTGTCCATTGCGAGGGAATACCACGGGCTTTCTGTATTGTGTCATGCAAAGCGGTACTGTCTACCGAGATATTCAGATTGGGGTTTGCCTTAACCCAAAGCGCTTCATCATCAATCTCGTTCTCGTCGTCCAGTTCGTAAATCAGGGCAAACAACGATTCGTTTTGTTCTTCCCTGTCCAGTATCTGGCAACAATAATCATAATGCTGTTTACAGGCCGATATTACGTTACTGCCCGCCGTGGTGATGGCAAACAGGACACCTTCGGGACGTGCGCCCATGCCTAATTCAAGGGCAGAGTACACCGCGTTATCAGGGTGTAAGTGGTACTCATCGACAATCGCCAGACTGGGGTTTGTGCCCTCAATCGTGGAAGCTTTGGCTGCCAGTGGCTTTAACAGGCTATTGGTTTTCGGGTAGGTCACTTTATGTTGCTGGATAGATAGCCGCTTTTTGAGCGGCTTGGAAAGTAAACTCATCTGGCGGGCATCATCAAACACGATACGCGCCTGATCACGACTCACGGCGGCGGTGTAAATATCCTGTTGTCTCTGTTCCATCACCAAAAACCAGTTAGCCAATATCGCGGCAACGGTGGATTTCGCATTTTTGCGCGGAACCTGAATATAAGCGCTACGGTACTTTCTGCGCCCCGTGGCTTTTACCTTGAAGCCGAACAGATTGGCAAAGGCGAACTGCTGCCACGGCTCTAGTACAATCGGCTTACCGCGTAAATGGCCTTTGACGTGCGGACAGAGACGAGAGAAGGCAATAAAACGCGCTACAACCTCAGAATCAAACGTATAAAGCGGGTTATTCAGGTCGTTATGATAGCGTTTCACTGCTTGTTTCAGGCGCTTACAGGCCGGAATTGTGCCGTTTTTGGATATCAAAAGCGTATTGCTCCCATGCATTCATAAGCGGTCTAACTCGTCTTCTTCCTCGGTTTCGACCGGATTTTTACGCCGTGAAACCGGATCAAAGCCAAGCAACGATGACATTTTTATCATGATTTTTTCGGCATCAGCCTTGGCGCTCAATGAGGGATTACGGCTTTCACTGCCCTGATTGTTTACGATGCTAAAGCCCCGAATATCAAGGTCTGCCACCGCTTTCCGGTAAATGGCATAGTTGACGCAGTACAGTTCTAAGTTGTTCCAGTCGGCGGCGGTCAGATCTTCCCGTTCGCCTAAGATTTTTGCCTTGGATTTCCACTGACTGGCGGCAATGTCATTAAGATACGTCGGGGATTTGGGTGCCCTTGCCATAATTTTCTGTCTTCCTTGTGAGTTTATTTTCAAAAAAAGTGCCGTGCGTAAAAATTTGAGGAGGGGGTCGGTTCCGCTGAGAAGTGCGTTTGTCATTTTTGATACCCTCACCCACTATTTCATTTGTTATTATTCTGCGACTCACCAACCGAGACGCTTTGCCGCTTCTGTTTCCCGTTCCTGATAGATACCCTGTTTACGCTTCGCTTTGGTGATAGGATTTGTCTGTACGGTCTTGCGGTTATGGCAGGGCAGGCATAACGATTGATGATTGGATTCAGGCCAGAACAACACATCAGCTTCACCCTGTATCGGGATAATGTGATCCACAATCGTTGCAGAGGCATAGATATCTTGCTGTAGGCAGTGGACACATAACGGATTCGCTTTCAGGTATTGCAGCCGATAGCGTCTCCATCGGTTACTGTAGCCTCGTTGGGTTCGGGTTCCCCGTTGTTTGTCCTGTTGCCGTCTGGCTTCCCGCTGGTGCTGTGTACAGCGACCGGACTTGACCCGCTCGCGGCAAGCCGGATAGCTACCTTTAACGGTTGCCACGGCATCAAATAGCCCCTCACATAATGGTAGATAGATCATGACAATTTGTTCCGGCATTAAGGAGGCTAGTGTGGCAAAGACACTACGGGGCATGTTTCTGGAATGATTCAGTGAAATTGAAAAATCCCCTAGTGAGGTACTGTGCTATCACTGTCCTTATGTATGGAGATATAGCGCAAATTTCCATCATGATTGTCCTGATGTGAAAATAATATCTGAAAAAACAGTATGTTAGTTACATTTCTTCTGATGATATAAATTAGGAAAAGGATATTAAATTTTATTTTTTATAATCGCCTATAATAAATTATGACTTATTGAACAAGAATATTACTAATATTATTGTTTTTTAATTAGTTTAAAAAGGAATCGTATCATGAAAAGTATAGTTTTTTTCAATAACAAAGGTGGGGTAGGTAAAACCACTCTAATATGCAATGTGGCAGCATATTTATCTCTGGAATTAGATAAAAAAGTATTAGTAGTTGATGCTGACCCTCAGTGCAATGCAACATCTTATTGCTTAAGTGATGAAAAGTTAGATGAATTATATTTAACTGATAAAAGAGATACTATAGAGTCTTTCCTAAAACCAGTAAGGAGAGGTACTGGTTATCTAGAAAAAAGAATAAGCCCTATAAAAACCGATAATTTTGGTTTTGACCTTATACCCGGAGACCCTTTATTAGCTCTAAGCGAAGATTCATTGGCCTCTGATTGGTCTGAGGCAATAGTTGGGAAATATAGAGGGTTGCAAACAACATTCGTGTTTTCACATTTATCTTATTTATATGATGACTATGATTTTATATTTTTTGATGTTGGACCATCCTTAGGAGCATTAAATAGAGCTATTTTAATATCAAGTGATTACTTTACAATTCCTATGTCTGTTGACACATTTAGTTTGATGGCTATAAAAAATATAAAGACCTCATTAATTAATTGGAGAGATAATATAAATGGAGGCCTTCGTATCTATAAAAAATATGAGGGGGGTGGAGATTCTTTTTATATCAAAGATAAGGGAATGAAGTGGAAACTATTTTTTATTGGATATGTAATGCAGCAATATAGGGCCAAAACTGTTAGAGGCAAAAAAGTTCAGGTTAAATCTTTTGAGAAAATAGCAAGAAAAATCCCCACAATAATTAAATCAGATATTTCTGATGAGTTTAGCATAAGTAAAGATCTTGTACCAAAACTTGGAGAAATAGAGAATATGAATAGCCTGATACCCATGTCTCAACTTGCTCATACACCTGTGTTTTCATTAAAAGGTATAGATGGGGTGGTAGGTGCTCATTTTGCAAAAGTAAATGATGCAAAAAAAATATATAGTAATATATGTAAAAAGTTATTAAATAATATTAAGGTATGATGACCATGATAAAATGGACTAATACATTAGTACAAGATCTCGCTAGGCGAAAATGTATTCTTTTTTTAGGCTCAGGTGTGTCTATGAACAGTGTTGGCATAGATAATATTCGACCTCCAAGCTGGAAAAATTTTTTAGAAAAAAGCATGCGTAATTTACCTAATGCTAACCAAATAAAAAAATTGATACGTAATGAAGATTATCTGACTGCTTGTGAACTAATAAAATTAAACTCGAACAAGGGTGAATTCGAGACACTAATAAAAGAATGTTTTTTAACTCCTAAATATAAACCAGCGCCTATACATGAATGTTTATTTAAATTAGATAGTAGGATAGTTATAACCCCTAATTTTGATAAAATATATGATACTTATGTAACTACTGAAACACAGGGAACAGTAGTAATAAAAAATTATTTTGATTTGGATATTGTTACTTTCGTTAAAGATATAGGTAGGTTAATAATAAAAATACATGGTACAGCAGACGATACAAAAAATTTAATATTTTCTAGGTCTGATTATGCTAAAGCCAGATCAAAAAATAGAGATTTTTATGAGCTTATAAATGCCTTGAGCTTAACACATACTTTCCTTTTTATAGGCTGTGGTGTAAATGATCCAGATATTAAGTTATTACTTGAAGATTCATTTTTCAAGCATGACGCAACAAAACCACATTTTATGATATCCTCAGACAAAAGTATTCATAAAGACATGATTAAAGTAATTGAAGATACATTAAATTTAACCATTCTTCATTATAAGTCTTCAAAAGGAGATCATTCTGAACTAACTAATAGTTTGTTTGAACTTGTTAGTTTAGTTGAAGAAGAAAGAATAAACCTGAAAGAGACAATGAACTGGTAAAAAGATACTGAATTAATTACAGTGGATATAAAAACCACATTTTTAATTTCAGATTAATGATTTCAATTACATTAGGTAGTGGATAAATCTATCGCTACCTAAAATTCTTTTCTCCCTTGACAAAGACAAACAATATTATAACACATGATAATAGTACCTATTCTTATCTGTAGTGGTGCGCGGTCAATATATATCCCAACCGTCGTTCTTGATATTCAAAAACTCACCTTAAATCGTTGCTTCAGATAAGTCAGAAAGCTTTTTTGCCACAGTCGCCAAGTTTCTTCGGTATCAACAAAGGTGTCATCAATCTCTTAGGTCAGCCAGCCGAGAACATCCACATCACTATTACTGAAGTTTTTGCTAGCTGGTTGGGTTTTACCTGCCTGACTGCGCTCATCATCGGCAAGGGTTTCATAACGGGCAATTTCCGCATTCAGGGAATCGGACTGGCTGCGTAGTTCGTCAAACTGTTTGGCTTCATCTACCGTTAAAGAGCGCTTTTCGTCTTCGGTTTTAGTCAGTAGGGAACGCATTTGGTTGGTTAAATCGGCTTTTTGCTGGCGTAATTCGAGTAATTTTTTCATGGTGTCTTTGTAGTCAATTTATTTTTGCAAAAAATAATTTTTAACACCATGAAAAATAATAAGAAAGAATACTTGTTATGTTGAGCGAGCATACAAAAATATAAAAATGGCGACTTAAATTGCTATTCTACTAAAGCTATTTGTTTTTTACTTTTATAGTATAGGTTTTATCGAAATCTTTCCCTGGGTACATTGTACCCAAAGTAAACCCTACCACTTCAATTTTTATCAGCTCTGTCTTCTTTGGGATGCCTGTTATATTTATATGATGATAATCTTTTCTTACTTCTTCTTTTCCTTCTCATTGGAAAGAACTTTCTTTTGGATTCCATGTTAGTCCTGAGCCAATAGGATGAATTTTTACCCAAACGCTTTTTTCATTTAATGCGCCTCCTGTGATGGTAATTGATGCTTGATATGGTTCGTTTATCACAGCATCAGGAAGAACTTCTGATTTTGGTAAAACTTTTGGCGTTGGGTTCCCACAACCATAAAGTAAAAAAATAAAAATCATCAGTATCTTTTTCATATTATTTCATTGGTTTAAAAACCAAACCATAGTAGTTAACTTAAAAATCAATCAAGTGTAATATTACTGAGTAAAATTTATTTTAAGTAATTAAATAAAGGTTACAGTTTTAAGATGATATTACTTACTATAAAAATAAATTTGAAAACACTTTGTTACTGATATGTTAAAAATTAACGCATAATTTTTTGTGAAGAAAATACTCTATACCATTAACTAATCATGTTTATAGTCTAAGATTATGATTGTATTTTACGAAAATATTGATATTTACTAATTTAGTAAGTAATTATATCATCATATTCTACAGGAGTTTAGTGTGAGGGTAGAATAGCTGATTTCTGTTAAAATATTCTACTAATTATTTTGTTTAGTGTCATACGTCTAAGATTTTATGGCACACTTAACTAAATTACAGGAGTTCTCATGACTAAAAGATCTGATATAGAAGATGGACGATTGGTTTATACAGAAAAATTAGGGTGGTTAGATTTAGGGCATGCTAACGGTGATGATGCAAGAAAGTTAATGATCTCTCTTGCTTTGGGGGATGAAACTACTAATAAATCGCATTTTATTGTTAGGTATGTCCAATATATGGGCAGGGGGCGTAGTCTGGGAACATCTATAAAAACAAGATGGAGAGTTAGAAGAGGTTTATCTTTACATGATAAAAAAAGAGTTGCTCTTACTATTATGATGTATACAACTCATTCATTTGAATCATATCAAGATTCCTTTCCTTTTACTTTAATTTCAGATAGTGGCTATAGTGGTGAAGATTTGATTTCTAACTTATTCGGTTTTTATCAAGCTATCAACGGTATTAATTATTTACCTCAAGTAGGGGTAGTAAGTAAAGAAAAAGCATATAAACGATGGGATTACTACGGAGCTATAGGAAAATATAAAAATAAATCTTTTAAGCCATTATTATTCCCTGACCCTGAAAAGTATCCAAATAATACAATTCCTTATAATATTCCCTTGCCTAGTTTTTTAAATACAATAACGCCTATAAGCGATATAAAAACTGGTCAGGACGTAATGCTTATTGAAGATGCAAGCTGGATTAATATAGGTAAAGAATATGCTGGGATTGCGGTTGAGTAATTTCATACGTATATGTATAGTTATATTTATTTTAGCTATTGGCGTTATTCTTTTTTTTGCATCATTAGCGAATGTTAATTTATCATATACAAAAAGAAATTTTATTTATTATTACTCATTTACCTTTGATGAAATTAAGAGTGTGCCTTTAATTTCAAATGATTATATTATATATTATGACTCTCCTGATGGTAATAATACCATGACTAACGAAATTATATTTTCAAATGTAAAATTGAGTCGTCTGGCAGAATTAATAAAATACACTGAAAACATGGGTTTTATAAAATACTATGATAAGTATTGGAAAGATGAACGCTGGCGTAAAGATAATACCATTATAAGTATAAAACAAAATGATACTGAGCGTACCATTTTGTTTTTAGTGGAGAAGAACTAAAATACATTATCTTCTCTTATGCTGTAGCCTGATGTACCAGCGATGTGATGTGTCCATGTTATGCTATCATATGAAATTGTTATACTTTCATATGGTTGCATATCATTGTGGCTTAGTGAGTTGGGGTAGTGGCTTGAGATATTTTTTATAGTTGCATTTGTTAATTTGATAGAGTAAAACTTTTCTAACCCTCCTGTTGAGCTATTCCTATATATGTCAAGCAGGCAATCTAAATGCTCATTGCTTGATATTGCAACGCCTAATAATGGAGATGATTTATCTATTGGCTTTGTTATTATTATAGGTTGATGATTTACATTCTGTTCTCTACTGATATCGTGATCCACAGAATAAACCAATATTTTATCTTTATTTTCTTCTTGGTATTTATTACCTATTGAATCATAGGTTGAACAACCTGCTGATATCAGCCCTTGCTTTTTGCCGTTTAAGGTCATATAAATAATGTTAGCCATTTCCTTTCCTTTTGCTTGCTATTTTATAGTCATAAAATATATAGCTATTTATCTGCCTGTCAATAGTCATATTCATAATTTATCATAAAACAAAATAACAACGATAAAAAATATAATATAGGGTTCTAAAATATTATCACTCAATGATATTAACATACGTTACATTGAGTGATTTTGATAATTCTGATATGAAGAAATATTTCATTAGATAGCCTCTAAAAACGACTATTTAATCTGCTAATTTTAATTATGTCTTGATATATATCAAAACATAAAGATATTTTTATTTTCCTACCAAAGGTACCCCCCTAAAAATCTTTTTCACCTCCTCCGCTGTGCACCCTCTGCATAATTCACTGAACGCCTTGCTACATCTGGGTTTGCCGCAATTAATATGATATTCATTGACTGTATCTCCTGTTCACCCATTTTTTATATGAATGAAGAGAATGTATAGTAGTGTATAGCTAAAAAATAACTATACACCTATTATTTTCTTTTAAATACAGATGGATATTTAAAATGATGCAGGGAATGTAGACCTAAAACCAAAAGTTCTATACAGCAGGCTTAACTGTTTCGTAACTCAGGCACGGACGGCAGCCACTCTTCGGCTTCTCCCGATAATTCAACATTATAAGAGTAACCTTTATTGGTTCGCACTTTCCGATACTCCTTGCGATACTCCAGCATGATTTTGGGAAGTGATTCGCCGAACTTGGTCAGCGTGAGCGGTCGCTCAAAGCCGTGTGCTTCCATAAAAGAAAGATAAGCGTGATACAGGTACAATCTCGGTGCGCGTGGGCTGATGTTCTTATTGCCCATCTTCATTCCAGTTGCATCATTGACAGACACCAGATAACCGCAAAAGCGATACAACGGATCTGAATTGCTTTTCACCGTTAACGCTTCGTTAGAATCGCGTTGCGCCTGTAGCAGCTTTTTAGCCTTATTCTGGTCGGCAAACTCCGTTAATAAATGCCGGATAATCACAGGCAGTTCCTGGCTGATTTTCTCCGGCAATTGTGGGTCTTTCTCGGATTCTTTGACCGGAATATTAAACGGAAATATCACCCGCCGCCGTGCAATACCGCCATTACGTTCTGTAAAGCTCATCGGTTCGTTATTGGTGGCTAATACAACGGCCTTAATTACCGTAGAAAATTGCTTCTCATATTTCCCGTCAACTTCGATTAAATCACCGCCAGTAATCGCCTTAATGCCAGCGCCTTCACCGACATATTTAACCTGATCGGGCAGTGTAATCAGGCTTTTTCCGACAAACTGATAACGGCCTCTCGCCTCATCCAGTGCCCTCATATTGCCACTGGCGGTATTGTGTTCTCCCGCTAACAAGGTCGCAATATAGGTAAAGATACTTTTACCGCTGCCACCTTCGCCTGTGACCTCAATAAATAGCTGCCAGTCATAACGGTTTGCCAGGATCATAAACAGGGCGGCTTTGATTCGTGCCATTTTGTTTTCATTGCTCCCCGCCGCATGGGATAACCAGCGGTAAAAATCAGGGGCGTGATCCGGCAGGTTTTCACCGATAGCAGGCGGGGTGAATGTGATGCCGTTATGGTTCATTAGCCAGTGTTCCGGCTGGTGCGGGGTAAATTGTTGTGTCGATAATTCATACACACCATTACGAAACCCGATTAAATCCTGCCGTTGTTCGCCGATAATCGGCACCTGTAATTTCATGGCACAGATAGCGTTATTGATCCCATTCGGACTGTAAGGGGTTTCGTACTGGTCAAAGATTGCCACCATTGCGCGGCGCAGCTCATTATCCGACACGGTCTGCCATGTCGTACCGTTAAAATGGTAAACCATATCACTTTCAGGATTGACCGCGACCTCGCCGTAGCGTTCTACCACCAGCGCCCCGCGCTGACTGGCTGCCATTTGTGCCAGATTGTTGTTGGCTTTTTTTGGCTTCGATTCGTGGATCACCGCTTCTGCTTCCATTAGCCTTTTCTCCCCAACCTGATATAACCCGTTATTAAATGCCTGCTTTGCTGCCTCAATGCCGTGATGCTGGCGATAATCGTCCCAATCGACTTTCAATGCCGTTGACGGTAGTGTTACCCAGCCACTAATCGCTATAGCGGCCTTCTCTGCCGCAATCTTGCCAACGTTCTTTTTCAGCCTGCCGTTTTTGTCCCGTTCGTCCGGCTCGTGCCAGTCATTATCAGCAGCAATAATGATTTTCGCGTCTGGCCACTGAGTTCTGACTAGCTCGGCAACTATGGATAAATTGCTTTCATCAATCGCCGCTAGCACGATACCTTTATGTAATTGCCTGACCGTTAAAGCAGTGGCGTAACCTTCGGTGATGATGAAAGTGTCCGGCGTTCCGGTAATTTTGGATAAGGGGATAAAGCTGCCTTTCTTCTGCGTACCGGAAACAAGGCGCTTTTCCCCGTTCGGCTTGATGGTCTGAGCGCCCGTGATTGTGCCGTCAAGCGTCTGAGTCACCAGCAATAGCGAGCCATCTTTCAATAGCCGTTGATTGGGGCATTGCAGCCCCTTTTTCGCCAGATATTGAGATTCACCTGTAACAGTAGTGGCAACCAGTGCCGCAATGCGTTCAGCAATCGGCTTTGCTGCTCGTGGCTGTTCTTTGACGTGTTTAGGTTCGGGCAAAGGCATTGCCAGCACATCAGCCACCAGCTTAGCCGCTGCAAAGACCGTAATCCCTTTGTTTCTCGCTACTAAATCCAACCCGTCACCATGATTCGGCTCATCGCATTGGCGGCAATGCCAGTCGCCGTTATGGTTATCATCTATAAAATGAAAGCGGTCAGTGCCGCCGCATATCGGACAAGCACCATGCTTACCCTTTAACGGAACGTCAATACCACAGGCGGGCAACAAAAGTTGCCAGTGATTGGCGGCGGATTGCTTCACTGCACGAATAACATCTAACGGACGGCTTTTTTGAATATTATTTCCCTGACTCATGATCACTCGTCCTCGCCATTAACAGCCGCATAAAGCGAATAGTAAACTTCCTGATTGATATCACAGGCCAGTGAAAGCAAATCATGTAATTCTTCGGAACAGTGCTGGCTAGACTGTTCAAGAATGATCTCATATAAAGAGATGCATAAACCCGCCCGAAACGCGGCCTGATCTAATGGGTCGGATTTCCTATACACAACGCAATTTAATAATTTATTCACAAGAGGCTGTGGAGAATGTTTCAACAAAGCTCGGTGAACCTCCTGATGAATATCGCCCGCCAGTGCAATCAGATTATTTAAGTTGATTTCGCACTCATCTTTGGCTTTTTTGGTAATAAATGTGAAGAGTGAAACACCCAGACTTGCGCGATATAGCGCCTGTTTTAATGAGATAGGTTTATTACTCATGGTGTGTCTCCTGACGTGATACGAAGATCAGTGAGGACATACCAGCCAGCCGCTGAGTGCCGGATGCAATTAGGAATGTAAATTTTAGGCGAGTTTGGTTAGACTGTATGTCAGCCATAGCATTAGCTCCGATAATGTTGTGGTTAGACGCCTCGATAGTGTTACCGCACTTCGGGGCGTCGCTGTTTTTGTTCCTTGGATGATTCAAGGTGTCAGCCACTATGTTATTTTTAAGTGTCAGCCACGTCAATCCTTTTTCATGAAAATTTTTTGTGTATACTGTCAGCCACCAACTACTAATGGATACAGATATGGCAACGAAAGCAATAAATGCAAAGTCAAAAAAATTAGAAGCACGTGTACCGCATGAACTTGTTGACTCAATGGAAAAACTTAAAGAAGAGGGTGAAAGTACCGCACAATTTATAATTTCGGCTATGACAGGTGAAATTAAACGCCGCCAGCGCAAATCCAAAGCATCATCTGAGTAAGAATAATCAATTAACCCTCTTAAAGAGGGTTGCCTGTTAAATTGATGGTTGCTTAATCTTAAAGAACCTCTATAGCTAGTACTTACCATTAATCCACTGATTCCCAAAAATTAAGCTGATTTTAGAGTGAGTTAGATCGCAACCAATTAAGGTTGTTAATTTTTCCATGATGTTATTCTTTAATTGGTACGTTTACGGCTATACGGGTTATTTACGTTTTCTACTGTTGGCGGATTACGTACCCAATGCAGCAAATCACTGAGCAACCAAGCACAGGAATTGCGACCTAATGGTTTACGGGCAGGGAAACGGCCTTCATTTTCCAGTTTCCATGCTGACGTTCTGGAAATAGAGGTAATGTGCTGGCGTTCTTTTTCACGTATAAGGCGATCATAAGGTTCGCCATACTCGGAAAGGATATTGCGGCGTTCTTCAGGTGTAGGAATGCTGTATTGAATAGTCATGTTACCCTCACTGTTTAATTGTTTTTGTGAGGGTATTTTACTTAAAATAAATCATTACAAAAGAAAGCAATATTTGTTACGTATATACTACAATGATCACACTCATCATTAAACTCATTAATTCCCATTATTGAGCTATTTTTAATACAACGACATTCTCATAATTACCCGACAATACATCCAGTCGCTCACACCACATGTTTAAGGCGTCTAGCTTCTCTGGTAGGTATTGGCTCTTATTATATATAGCCATGACGCCCGGTAAAATATGGCCTAAAAGCTGATCTACAATATGTGGAGCTACTTTCATATCATTTAATTTTGTGGAAAAAGTTCGTCTTAAGTCATGCAAAGACCATTTTTCCACATGACCTAATTTTTTCCATATCTTTGTTCCATACTCTGATACTGTTTCAGTGCTTTTAAATGCACCTAGTAGGTAATCATTTTTATGGTTTTGATAAATAATATTTTCTAAGAATAGTTTCATACATTCAGGTATCGGGCGAATAATTCTTTCACCTGTCTTGCTATTTTCCTTTGGAACAGTCCACAGCATGGAATCTAAATTCCATTCTGAACATTTAGATAACCTGATCTCTCGTGTTCGACAACCAAATACAACCAAAATTTTCAATAAATTATTATAATAAGGTAGGTAAATATCTTCATTGATGGATTTCCATAATTGACCAAGTTCATTATCTTCTAAATACCGCTGGCCTTTATTCTGTTTTTTTCCTATATCCTGAATTGTTAAATCATCTAATACATGGCTAATTGCATACCTTCTTACCCGGCAAAATTTCAGGGCTTGCTTGCACAATTGAAGTATGCCACCAGAAGCCACCGGAGCTTCTTTTTTCATTTTATCAAAGCATTGCAGCCAATATATTATTTCGCAGTCAGATAATGCCATTTCCCCAATGTGGGGATAAATATGCTTTCCTAATTGACGAATGAGGCTATCAATATTTACTCGGTTTTCTCTGCCATAGTGTTCTATCCAATATTCGATAGCGTCTTTTACAGTGACTGGTTTTAATGATTCCTGCATCGTTAAATTAAATTGCAGCTTTGGATCTTTACCAGAGGCCAACCAGTTACGGCATTTGTCCCGTGTTTCACGAGCTTGTTTGAGAGGCATATCAGGATAGCGCCCAATGGTAAGGCGGTTTAACTTTTTACCATCAAGTCGGTAGGTAAAAATCCAACTAATACCACCAGCTTTAGATGCTTTTGCACTTAATCCAGCACCATCGGCAAAAAATTCAATCTTGTTCCTTTCCTTTCCGTGTAGGGTTTTAAGTTTTTTGTCACTGAGCTTGTTGAATTCGGCAGCCATGTTCACCCAATATATTTATACAAATGTTTATACGTAGTGTGCTGCAATAGTAGGAAAACGTCAATAAGCACTGGAACAATATACAGTTGATTGGATTATTAATTATTTGATTTTTATATAAAAATAATAAACATCGACAAACACCGAAACATGAAACTAATATATATTGGGTATATTCATTTCTGCTTTCATTTGGGTTGGTTTATGGCGATAGACAGTATACCTGTTAGTCTCAGTAAACGCATTTTCATATTGATTCCAAAATAAAAGTAGTGATAATTAACGTTGATTCAACCGTTTATTAAATAGGCTGACTAACTATGGAAATTCGGGTATTTCGGCAAGATGATTTTGAGGCCGTCACCACACTTTGGGAACGCTGTGATTTGATTAATCCCGGTGATGATCCAGAAGTAGATATTGAGCGTAAGTTAACCCATGATGCTGATTTATTTCTAGTTGCTGAAGTTGCGGGAGAAGTGGTTGGTACAGTTATGGGCGGCTATGATGGGCATCGTGGGCATGCTTATTATCTAAGCGTTCACCCTGAATTCAGGGGCAGGGGAATTGCTAATGCTCTGATATCCCGTTTGGAAAAAAAATTATTGGCGAGAGGTTGTCCGAGTATTCTGATTCTGGTTTCAGAAGAGAATGATGCAACGATTTGTATGTGTGAAAAAATGGAATATGATTATTTGGGGCAAGAAAATACTATTTTTAGTAAGCGCTTGATTATTGATTAAATATAAAATGGCTGAACAGTATTATTTTATTCGGCCATTATCGAATTATACAGTACTAAATTAATTATCTTTATTATAAAATGGCTCAAGCATCTCTGATATTTATTTTGCAAAGTAAATAATTTTTTTGACACAATGGGGATATTATCTCCGATACTAGAGACAATTCTAACTTGAATTTTTCCTTCGTTATCTCGATATAGTTGATAATGATCATGGATGGGAGATTCTGGTTTCCCTTCTAATATAATAAAGCGACAAGGAGATTGAATATGAGATTTATTCTCCTGAGATATCGTGATTTTTTCCTGATTTGTAGTGTGACTCAACTTGTCATAATTATTAGAAGGCAAAACCGATTTTTGACCTGAGGCTCTCACCATGACAGATACGCTTAAAGAGATAATAAATACCGTAATAATCACCTTTTCATTCATCATATTCTACCGTAACATCGTTCTTTAGATGAAAGTGATGTTATCGGTCATTGTGTCAACCTATTGTCAATGTTGTATCGTTCTTATGTTTTTGGCATTTTTGTTGATGAAATGTTTCGTATTCATAAATGAATGTTTTTTTAAGAGTGTGGTTTGCATAACCCGTCAATAGATATAAAGGTAAAACAATAATGGGTAAATTTTTTGTATTTAATTTATTGTCCAAACAGAGAGTTGTAGCCGTTAGTAGTTTGTTGGGAGGTTCGTTGTTATTAAGTGCCTGTGCTGGAATATCAGAATTTTCATGGTCTTCGTTATCACCTTTGGAGTGGTTTGGCAGTACCTTGCGTGTCTCCGAACAAGGTGTTGGGGAAGTTAATAAACAGACAGATATGGATCAATCTGCGATTGAACAAGGCTTAAAAGGCAAATACCGCCTGCGCAGTGGGATGGAAACTCAAAATGGCAAATTCGTCAACATCATTCAGGGAATGGAGGATAACCAAGTAAAAATCGAATTGTCTGGTTTGGCTAAGGGTAAGGTTGATCGTATTGATGTGTTGGATGACGGGGTGAAAACCGTGTGGGGAACGAAAATAGGCACGCCTTTCTCCGAACTGTATGACAAAGCGTTTGGTGTATGCCATCGTTCCAGTGATTTCACGACGCAGCCAACTGTGATTTGTATTGCACCGCAAAGCCAGCATATCAGCTACGTGTTTACCGGAACGTGGGATGGCCCAGAAGGGTTAATGCCTTCTGATGATGTCCTGAAAAATTGGAAAATTTCGCGGATTATTTGGCAATCCTGACAAAGCTTTAAAGAGAGTTTGTGCTGAAGCAGAGCTCTCTTTTCATCCGTTTATACATTATCTTTTGAATTGATAATCCCTACATTTCCTATAGCTTATCGCGTTTCATCATTTCTCATAAAAACTCGGTATATAAAACAGGGGGTAGTAAACTACCCTGTTATAAATATTCTGGATACAGTATGAAGAAATCGTTGTTGAATAGGCGTGACGGGTAAGGTGTTGGATGAAAACAGTGGCAATAAACAATAAATTATTGAGCGGGTTGGTTGCCGTAGCACTTTTAGGCCTTATCAACGCCTATAGTGCCAACGCTTATGCTGTCGGATTACTGAATAGTTCTTACGATATTTCGCGAGAGCTATTTTCTACCTTGAACCCTCAATTTGAAAAACAATGGAATGCACAGCATCCACAGGATAAATTAATTATTAAGCAATCCCATGCAGGTTCATCCAAACAGGCATTGAGTATTCTACAGGGGTTACGGGCTGATGTTGTGACGTACAATCAGGTAACGGATGTTCAGATCCTGCATGATCGCGGCAATCTTATTCCTGCCGACTGGCAGCAACGTCTGCCAAATAACAGTTCACCTTACTATTCCACTATGGCTTTTCTGGTTCGCAAAGGTAATCCCAAACAGATCCATACTTGGGATGATTTGGTGCGTCATGATGTGAAGTTGATTTTTCCAAACCCGAAAACGTCGGGTAATGGGCGTTATACCTATCTGGCGGCATGGGGCGCTTTCCAACAGCAAAATCAGCATGACCCGGTGAAAGTTCGCCAACTGATGCAGCGTCTTTTGCAAAACGTAGCGGTATTTGATACTGGGGGACGGGGTGCAACGACTTCATTTATTGAACGGAATCTAGGCGATGTTTTGATTAGTTTTGAATCTGAAGTCAATAATATTCGTAAACAGTATGGTGCAGGTAATTATGAAGTCATTGTGCCTCCGGTAGATATTTTGGCTGAGTTCCCTGTGACTTGGATTGATAAAAATGTCCGCAGAAATGGAACTGAAGCGGTGGCTAAAGCCTATTTGAATTACCTTTATAGCCCCGCAGCGCAGCAGATCATTGCGAGTTTCAATTATCGTGTGAATGATAAAAACGTCATGGAAGCACAGAAACCTCGTTTTCCTGAAACCAGACTGTTTCGTCTGGAAGAACAATTCGGTAGCTGGCCGCAGGTGATGAAAACACACTTCAACACGGGCGGTATGTTGGATCAGTTATTGGCGGAAGGACATAAATGATGTTAGTGGCATCCGGTAAACGCGTACTGCCCGGATTTGGGCTGAGTTTGGGCAGTAGTCTGTTTTATACCTGTCTGATCCTGTTATTGCCATTAAGCGCTCTGGCCGTACAGCTTTCCAGTATGACATGGGCTCAATATTGGCAGGTAATTGTAAATCCGCAGGTTGTTGCCGCTTATCAGGTGACATTGCTGGCTGCTGCGGCCGCCAGTTTGTTCAACATGGTTTTCGGGATGTTGATGGCGTGGATACTGACGCGTTATCACTTTCCTGGTCGCAGTTTGCTTGACGGGTTGATGGACTTGCCTTTTGCTTTGCCGACTGCCGTGGCAGGCTTAACTCTGGCGACCCTGTTCTCTGCAACAGGATGGTATGGCGATTGGCTGGGCAATTTTGACATCAAGGTAGTGAATACTTGGCTGGGAATTGCGGTTGCGATGGCATTCACAAGCCTGCCGTTTGTCGTCCGCACAGTGCAGCCCGTTCTTGAAGAACTTGGCCCCGAATATGAGGAAGCGGCGCAGACATTGGGTGCGAGCCGCTGGCAGACTTTCCGGCGAGTTATTCTGCCTGAAGTTTCACCTGCATTGATGGCTGGAACCGTACTCTCTTTCACTCGCAGCCTAGGGGAGTTTGGGGCAGTCATTTTTATTGCAGGCAATATTGCATGGCAAACAGAAGTGGTCTCCCTGATGATTTTCATCCGTCTGCAAGAATTTGATTATCCGGCTGCTAGCGCGATTGCTTCGGTGATCCTTGCGGCATCGTTGTTACTGCTGTTTAGCGTCAATATATTGCAGAGTCGGTTTGGTAAACGGATCGGGGGGCATTGATGACTGAATTCTCTGAATACACAGTGGCACAGCGCTCTCCTATCAACTGGGGAAAATGGGTACTGATTGGTACGGGCATACTCGTTTCTACTCTGCTGCTGGTAATCCCGATAATGTGGATTTTCTTGACCGCTTTTTCGAAAGGTTTCGATCTCGTTAAACAGAATCTTCTTGATCCCGATATGCTGCATGCTATCTGGTTGACCGTGATGATTGCGCTTATCACAGTCCCTATCAATCTGATTTTTGGTGTGATGACCGCTTGGCTAGTCACTCGATTCCAATTTCCCGGCAGGCAGTTATTGCTGACATTGATTGATATTCCGTTTGCTGTTTCGCCTGTTGTGGCAGGGCTGCTTTATCTGCTGTTTTACGGTGTTAATGGCTGGATGGGGGGCTGGCTGGGTTCTTATGACATCCAATTAATGTTTTCATGGCCGGGTATGGTACTGGTGACGGTATTTGTGACATGCCCATTTGTTGTCCGTGAGTTGGTGCCGGTGATGTTAAGTCAGGGTAGTCAGGAAGATGAGGCTGCAATATTGCTGGGCGCTTCTGGTTGGAAGATGTTCTGGCGTGTGACATTACCGAATATTCGCTGGGCATTGCTATATGGCATCGTTTTGACCAATGCTCGGGCGATTGGGGAATTTGGCGCAGTTTCTGTGGTATCCGGGGCGATCCGGGGTGAAACCTATACGCTGCCTTTGCAGGTTGAGCTGCTGTACCAAGATTACAACACTGTGGGTGCATTTACGGCTGCGGCTTTATTGGCAGTGATGGCGATTATCACTCTGATGGTCAAAAGTGCTGTGCAGTGGCGCTTAAGCCACCAGTAACGGGAGATCAGGAGCAAGATATGAGTATTGAAATCAGTAAAATCAGCAAATCTTTTGGCCGAGTTCAGATACTGAGTGAGATTTCATTAGGTATTGAATCTGGTGAAATGGTTGCGCTGCTTGGCCCGTCCGGTTCTGGTAAAACGACGCTCCTGAGGATCATTGCAGGGCTTGAGCAGCAAAGTGCAGGGCAATTGAAGTTTAATGGTCAGGATGTCAGTCGAGTGCATGCGAAAGATCGGCGAGTTGGTTTTGTATTCCAGCATTACGCCCTATTTCGCCATATGAACGTCTTTGATAACGTCGCTTTTGGTTTGACTGTGCTTCCGCGTCGTCAACGTCTCAGTGGCGAAGCGCTCCGCAGTAAGGTGATGGCATTGCTTGATATGGTTCAGTTATCCCACCTTGCTGATCGTTATGCGTCACAACTTTCTGGTGGGCAGAAACAGCGTGTGGCATTGGCAAGGGCATTGGCAGTGGAACCGCAGATCCTATTGCTGGATGAGCCGTTTGGTGCTTTGGATGCACAGGTACGTATGGAATTGCGCCGCTGGTTACGGCAACTTCATGAAGAACTGAAATTTACCAGTGTATTCGTTACCCATGATCAGGAAGAAGCGATGGAGGTAGCGGATAGAGTGGTGGTGATGAATCAAGGGTGTATTGAGCAAGTTGGTACGCCGCAACAGGTGTGGCGAGAGCCAGAAAGCCGTTTTGTGCTTGAATTCATGGGAGAGGTCAATCAATTACACGGTGAAATTAAAGGTTCCCAATTATGGATTGGGGGGAAAATTTTTCCATTGAATGTGACACCATTACATCAGGGAAATGTTGATGTGTTTTTCCGCCCGTGGGAAATGACTCTCAGTACCCAACAAACTGCATCTTGCCCTTTACCTGTTCAAATTGTGGAAATCAGTCCACGCGGCCATTTTTCTCTGTTGTCTGTCTTGCCGGTGGGATGGGGAAAAGACCTCTTATCGGTTATCTGGCAGGGTGATTCACCTGTTCCAGTTAGGGGAAATCAGTATTTTATGGGGGGTACTGGAGCTAGATTGTATGCCGGTGACTTGCCATTAAAAGTGCTCAGACTCGCCGAATCAGCTTGATTTAGCTATATTTTATTACCATCAACCCGTCTCTCGTTATTTGGGGGAGCGGGTATTTTTTGTTTAAGATCTTGCTACAGTTTTCTGAATATGATTATTTTGTTGTCCACTCTCATATGAATTAGGTAATGCTGTGGCAAGCTTGGAAGATTTTATAGGCAATACTCCGCTGGTTAAATTACAACGACTTACTGAAAGTATTGATGCGGAAATTTGGGTAAAACTGGAAGGTAACAATCCTGCGGGTTCCGTGAAAGACAGAGCTGCATTTTCAATGATCCAGCAGGCTGAATTACGGGGAGAAATTGCGCCGGGTGATGTGCTCATAGAAGCAACGAGTGGCAATACTGGCATTGCACTGGCTATGATTGCGGCAGTTAAAAATTATAAATTGAAATTGTTAATGCCTGAAAATATGAGTCTTGAACGGCAGGCATCAATGCGGGCTTACGGTGCAGAATTGATTTTAGTCAGTAAAGAATCAGGCATGGAAGGTGCACGGGACTTAGCGCAGAAAATGGAACAAGATGGAGAAGGGAAGGTTCTTGACCAATTTAATAATATGGATAATGCACTGGCGCACTTCAATACAACTGGCCCGGAAATCTGGCAGCAAACGCAGGGGCGCATAACGCATTTTGTTTCCAGTATGGGAACGACGGGGACAATTACAGGAGTGAGCCGCTATCTGAAATCTCAATCAGATAAGGTGCACACTACGGGATTGCAGCCTGCAGAAAATAGCCAGATCCCCGGTATTCGCCGTTGGTCTCCCGCTTATATGCCCGGTATTTATAAAAAAGAGTTGGTGGACCAGCTCTTGGATATCACGCAAGTGGAAGCTGAAACGACAATGCGGCTATTGGCGCAGAAAGAAGGTATTTTTTGTGGTGTCAGTTCTGGCGGTGCTGTTTCAGGGGCACTGCGCGTTGCGGCTAAAAATCCAGGGGCGGTTATTGTAGCGATTATCTGTGATCGTGGTGACAGGTATTTGTCTACTGGAGTATTTAATTAAACGCTTACTCTCTTTGGGTATATATTATTTGGTATTAAACGTCGTTTTTTGACTGAGCAGCAAACCACAAAAAAATCGCCTCTGTATTATCAGGCTTAATCGGTAAAATGCCTGATAAAACAGTGGCGATTCATCAAGCATCCACAAATAAGAAGGATCTGCAAACAGGAAAAGAGCGGAAAACGTATTCCCGATGATTTTTCTGTTATTTTTTGATACGCATGATGACAGATTCACCTACAACTACAGATCCACTTACTTTAGACAATTCTTTAATTTCGTCCATGTTAGAAATAACAACAGGAGTTAATGTTGATTTAGCCCTTTCTTCCAGAAATGCCAGATCAAACTCTAAAACCAGATCGCCTTTCTGTACTCGTTGACCTTCTTCGGCAATACGTTTAAAGCCTGCACCTTTCAGTTCAACGGTATCAATACCAAAATGAACGAACAGTTCAACCCCGCTATCAGATTCGATAGAAAAAGCATGGTTAGTTTCGAAGATTTTACCAATGGTGCCATCAACAGGAGCGACAATTTTGTTGCCGGCAGGTTTAATTGCGATACCATCCCCAACGATTTTTTCGGCGAAAACAACATCTGGAACATCTTCGATATTGACTATTTCACCTGATAATGGGGCGATAATTTCAATACTGCCGCTGTTTTTTTTATCGTCTGAAACCAGAGATTTCAGTTTATCAAGCAGACCCATGAATCTTCTCCTAATTGTTTTAATGGGACCGTGTTTTGGCTGACGTAGCTAGCAGAGTGTTTTTTCTCTGGTAAAGGTGTCAACCAAATCCATCAATTCCCGTGCAGTTGGCTGAGATAAGGCCTGCTCTGCCAGTGCTTTCGCATCATCGTAATTGGTATTACGAATAATTTTCTTGATGCGTGGAATTGATATCGCACTCATGCTGAACTCATCCAATCCCATGCCTAAGAGCAACAGCGTAGCGCGTTCATCACCCGCTAGCTCTCCACACATACCCGTCCATTTACCTTCTGCGTGTGAGGCATCAATAACCTGCTTGATGAGGCTCAACACCGCGGGTGACATTGGGTTATAAAGATGAGAAATCAGCTCATTACCACGGTCTACCGCAAGAGTATACTGAGTTAGATCGTTTGTCCCAATACTAAAAAAGTCAACTTCTTTTGCAAGATGATGAGCAATGGTTGCAGCAGCGGGTGTTTCCACCATGATGCCGACTTCAATAGATTCATCAAATGCTTTATTTTCATCACGTAACTGGTTTTTGAGCAACGCCAGTTCTGCTTTCAGCTCCCTAATTTCCTCAACTGAAATAATCATTGGGAACATAATGCGGAGTTTACCAAATGCAGAGGCTCGCAGGATAGCACGCAATTGAGAATGTAAGATTTCTTTACGATCAAGGCAAATCCGAATTGCACGCCAGCCAAGGAATGGGTTTTCTTCTTTTGGCAGATTCATGTAAGGCAAATCTTTATCACCGCCGATATCCATGGTACGGATAATGATGGCTTGATTGCCAACGGCTTCTGCAACCGCTTTATATGCCTCAAACTGCTCGTCTTCAGTAGGCAGTGTATCGCGATCCATAAACAGGAATTCGGTGCGGTATAGACCTACACCTTCGGCGCCGTTGCGCTCTGCACCCATGACATCACGAACTGTACCGATATTGGCACAAACTTCAACTTGATGGCCATCCAGTGTAATAGCAGGTAAATCTTTCAGTTTTGCCAGTTCTGTTTTTTCTGACAGATACTCGTTTTTTGCCTTTTTCAGTTGATCGATTTCGGCATTAGACGGATTCACATAAATCTGGTTGTTAACCGCATCCAGAATCAGGTAACTGCCATTTTTGATTTGAGTTGTTGCGTTGGTAGTACCGACGATTGCGGGTAATTCCAGAGAGCGAGCCATAATCGAGGTATGGGATGTTCGGCCACCCAAGTCAGTGATGAAACCCAGCACTTTGTCCAGATTGAGTTGTGCGGTTTCCGATGGAGTTAAGTCATTGGCAATGAGGATAGCTTCTTCTTCAATAGTGCCTAAATCGATAATCGGCATACCCAGAATATTTTTCAGCAGGCGTTTACCAATATCGCGAACATCGGCCGCACGTTCTTTCAAATATTCATCGTCTAGTTCTTCCAGTGCCTTGGCCTGATCTTCAATAACGGAATAAACTGCGGCATCTGCTGTTGCCAGATTTTTCTTAATCAGGGTAACAATTTCCTGTTCCAGCTCTTCGTCTTCCAGCAACATGATATGGCCTTCGAAGATCTCAGCCTTTTCTGCACCCAGATTTTTTTCGGCTGTTTTTCTAATTATTTCTAACTGTATGGAAGATTTGTCTCGACCCTGTTTAAAACGGGAAATTTCTTGTTCGGTTTGTTCTGTAGTAATTTTTTTCTGATTGATAATGATGGGGTCTTCTTTCAGCAATAATGCCTTGCCGAAAGCAATGCCTGGTGATACTAAGATGCCTGAAATCATACTATATGACCTTACTACGGGTGATTACCTTCCATTAAGCCTTCAGGGGGGGAGGCTCTAAATATCCCCAGATTTTATTTATCTGGGGATGGAACTCGGTGAAATGAAACAAATTGGCTTTATTAAGCGGGCAATTATTCCAATTCACCCATCAGCTTAACTAAATGTTCAACAGCATGCTGTTCATCTTCGCCTTCAGCAGAAATTGTTACAGCAGTACCTTGAGTCAGTCCCAGCGTTTGCAGCTTAAACAGGCTTTTCGCACTGGCAGATTTGCCACCAGAAGTAAGAGTGATGTCAGAAGAGAAACCTTTTGCTTCTTTGACGAACTGCGCAGCAGGGCGAGTATGGAGGCCATTTGGTGCAGTAATAGTGACTTCTTGCTGGAACATAGTATTTCCTCAATAACTTAAATATTCGTTGATAAGCCCTAGAAAATTCTAAAACTAGTGTAGCTGAACCCGCTTTGGCTTGTACAACCGTTAAATTGATAATGAAATAAGGTGTATTTAGGCATTATCAAAAAATTAACACACTCGATGCATTCAATTGTTGGTTTTATGTTAATACACACTATCCGAGTATTTGCTGAATTGGATGGTACTTTTCATTCTGGCTCAGCGATTAATTTCGTGCATCAAAATAATTACTGGTTAAATACTAAAGCTACTTGAATAAATCATCTAGGAAAGTTTTAAACTTTGATCTGATGCACAAAAAAGCACCCTTAAGGTGCTTTTTTGTCAATGAAATTGAAAAAAGTCAGAGTGATTTTTAATCATTGGCTAAGTCGGCAAACAGGGCGGTACTGAGGTAACGTTCAGCCGAAGAAGGCAAAATAACCACGATATTTTTATCTTTATATTCGTCTTCCTGAGATAACCTGACGGCGGCAGCGACAGCGGCTCCTGAGGAAATCCCAGCAAGAATTCCTTCTTTTTCAGTGACTTCTCTCGCTGTTTTAATGGCTTCTTCATTACTGACTTTAAACACACGGTCAACTAATGTTAAATCTAAGTTATCAGGGATGAAACCAGCCCCAATTCCCTGAATCTTGTGTGGGCCAGGCTTAAGTTCTTCACCAGCAAGTTTCTGGCTGATCACAGGAGAATCTTCTGGCTCTACAGCAACGATAGTGACTTGTGCGGCTTGTGTATTTTTCAGGTAACGGGCAACCCCTGTGATTGTGCCTCCAGTTCCTACGCCTGCAACGAAAGCACCGATATCGCCATCAGTAGCTTCCCAGATTTCTGGGCCTGTGGTTTTTTCATGAATTTCAGGGTTCGCCGGATTACTGAATTGTTGCAGGAGAATATAACGGTCTGGATCGCTATCACGGATTTCGTCAGCTTTATCAATGGCACCTTTCATGCCTTTCGCGCCTTCGGTCAGCACCAGACTGGCTCCCAGCGCTTTCAGCAGTTTGCGGCGCTCAAGACTCATGGTTTCAGGCATAGTAAGGGTCAGCTTATAGCCACGGGCAGCCGCAACGTAAGCAAGAGCAATACCGGTGTTGCCACTGGTTGGTTCAATAAGTTCTTTATCTTTAGTCAGGATGCCACGTTTTTCAGCGTCCCAAATCATGTTGGCACCGATTCGGCATTTCACGCTGAAACTTGGATTGCGGGATTCTATCTTTGCCAGGATGCGGCCATTACCAAAATGTTTTAAACGTACGAGTGGAGTGTGACCAATAGTCAACGAATTGTCTTCATAAATTTTGCTCATTATCCAATTGCCCCTTAAATACCCTTAAACATCGGATAACCATACGCTAACATCTTATTTATGGAAATAGAGTTTAAGTCTATTCTTATTATATAAAAGAATATTCGTTGATTTTTTATATTATTTACTTTGTTTATTATAAGAATAACTATTCCGGCATTTATGATTTTATATAGTTATTTCTGCGCCGTGATGGTTACAGTTAATTAAAGGTAATGGCTAACACAAAACCCCGGTGTATTTTTGATACATCAGGGCATGGTGTTATTTAAAAAGGAAAAAGTGGTTTAATGGGATGCGTTATGATGTCAAGCGTGTTGAGCACGATAGCGGTCAACCCACATGGCTGTAGCTCCACAGACTGCAACGGGCATAATGAACAGGTTTACTACCGGGATCATGGTCAATACACTGACGGCTGCACCAAATTGAAGATTGTCAATTTTGTTTTGTCGCAGGGTACTGCGCATAGTAGAAAAACTGACTTTGTGATTATCAAACGGATAATCACAGTATTGGATAGCCAACATCCAGGCACTGAAAATAAACCAGAGGACAGGAGCAACGGTTTGACCAATACCCGGAATGAAATATAGCAACAGCAGTACGAGCGCACGCGGAATATAGTAGAGGATCTTTACTACCTCGCGTTTTAAAATACGGGGCGTATCTTTTATCAAATCGACCATGCCAGTGTCCGGCGCTGGAATGCCAGTTAATTCCGCTTCCAATTTTTCGGCCAGTAATCCATTGAATGGTGAAGCAATAAAATTAGCCAGCATGCTGAAAAAATAGGTAAAAATCAGCAAAATCGAGACGACAGCCAGTGGCCACAGCAAATAACTCAGCCATTGCATCCAATCTGGTATTTTATCGAGCGCCCATAGTATCCAGCCATCCAGTTTATGGTACAACCACCAGAATGAACCACCCAGCAATAAGATATTGGCCAGTAAGGGTAATAAAACGAATCTCTTGATGCCGGGGCGGGTTATCAGATGCCAACCTTGTGCAATATAATGAAACCCGCTCAAATGTTTTGGCAGTTTTGTCGAATTCGTCATATTTTCTTATTCTCTCCTAGATGATTGAGACGGTATGATATAGGCAGGATTTTCTACTGACCAGTAGTTTTGTGTGTAAAAAATATCCGAAAAAACAGGGTATATCTCCTTTATGGTAAGAAAAGTATGTAGAGACTTGCACTTGTGCTATTTGACAAATACTCTTATCTAAAGAATATTCCGCCGTGGTGGCAATTAATTTAAACAACAGAGATAGCAATGATGCAGGATTTGCGTCTGATATTAATCGTTGTTGGTGCGATAGCCATAATAGCTTTGCTATTACATGGGTTGTGGACCAGCCGCAAAGAGCGTTCGTCACTCTTTCGTGATCGCCCAGTTAAACGTCATAAGCAGGAGCGTCAGGAAGAGCTCGACGATAATGATGGCGATGAACTGTTTGATAATTCGTCAAAATCGCATGTTCAAGGGTCAGTCAAGCCTCGTAATGAACATCGCGAAGAGCCTGTTATTAAACGCCATGCACCTGAGTTATCAGCGGCAGCGCCTGATGAGGCTTTTGATCCTTTGCTTTCAAATCAGCAACCTGAAGCACCAGCGGCAAAAGTAAAAACCGTTGAGGAATATCAGGAAGAGCCACAGCTTGGCTTATTTGAGTCTACTGGGCAGAGTGCTGAGGCAGCAGAATCGGTTGTCAATACGGCAGTTGTGGAAGAACAGCTGAACGTATTGGAAAATGAAACTGTGGGCGAAGAAGTCAAAAAAGAAACAGTGCTGGTATTACATGTCGCTGCCCATCATGGTCAGGAGCTTGATGGCGAAGCACTGCTTCAAAGCATTTTGCAATCTGGCTTCCGGTTTGGTGATATGAATATCTTTCATCGTCATTTGAATCCGGCAGGCAGTGGGGCGGTGCTGTTCAGTTTGGCTAATATGGTAAAACCCGGCTCGTTCAATCCAGAACTCATGGACGATTTCAGTACCCCTGGAATTTCCATGTTTATGCTTGTGCCATCATATGGTGATGCTAATCAGAACTTTAAACTGATGTTGCAGGCAGCACAGCGGATTGCTTCTGATGTGGGTGGCGTTGTGTTGGATGGTGAGCGAAAAATGCTCACGCCACAAATGATCGAACACTATAAGGCGCGTATTCGCAATACGCTCAATGCCTGCGAATAAATCTTCTTTTTAGTACCAAGCCCCCGCTAGCCGGGGGTTTTTCATGTCTGGTGAGAAGTTATGGAAAATATTATCGAAAAAATCAACAAACTAAGAGCAACATTGCGTCATCACGAGTATTTGTATCATGTTATGGATGCGCCAGAGATCCCTGATGCAGAATATGATCGCCTAATGCGGGAATTGAAAGTACTGGAAGAGCAGCATCCAGAGTTGATTACGGCGGACTCTCCAACCCAGCGTGTTGGTGCAGCACCATTAACGGCATTTGAACAGGTTCGTCATGAGATCCCGATGCTGTCTTTGGACAACGTTTTTGATGAAGAAAGTTATCGGGCATTTGACAAGCGTGTTCGTGATCGCCTGAAAGATAGTCGGGATTTGGTGTTTTGCTGTGAATTGAAACTCGATGGAGTAGCGGTTAGCTTACTGTACGAAGATGGTGAATTGGTACAGGCTGCGACTCGTGGTGATGGCACGACGGGGGAAAACATCACCGCTAATGTTCGTACTATTCATGCCATTCCTCTGCGCCTAAAGGGAAATAATATTCCGGCTCGCGTTGAAATTCGTGGTGAAGTTTTCATGAGGCAGGACGGGTTTGAAAAATTCAATGATGAAGCGCGTCGTAAGGGCAACAAAGTATTCGCTAATCCACGTAATGCAGCAGCAGGATCACTGCGCCAACTTGATCCTCGTATTACGGCCAAGCGGCCATTGACCTTTTGTTGCTATGGCGTAGGTGTTCTGGAAGGCGGAGAATTGCCAGCGAGCCATTACGAACGCCTGATGCAGTTCAAACAATGGGGTTTGCCAGTCAGTGACAAAGTAAAATTAGGCCAAGGAACTCAGCAAGTCATCGATTTCTACCATAACATTGAGCAGCAGCGCCCGATATTGGGTTTTGATATTGATGGCGTTGTTATCAAAGTGGACTCCCTTGAATTACAGGAAGCGCTGGGTTTTGTTGCCAAAGCGCCCCGTTGGGCAACGGCTTTCAAGTTTGCTGCTCAGGAACAGATGACCATCGTGCGTGGCGTTGAATTTCAAGTGGGACGTACTGGCGCTATCACACCCGTTGCACGTTTGGAGCCGGTGCAAGTTGCAGGGGTAATAGTCAGTAATGCCACACTGCATAATGCGGATGAAATTGAACGCTTGGGGCTGCGTATTGGGGATACCGTGGTTATTCGTCGTGCGGGTGACGTGATCCCGAAAGTTGTTGGTGTTGTACAGGATAAAAGGCCAGCCGAGAGTCAGGAAGTGATTTTCCCTGAACACTGCCCAGTTTGTAGCTCGGATATTGAGCGAGTCGAAGGGGAATCCGTGGCGCGCTGCACTGGTGGATTGTTTTGTGGTGCGCAGCGTAAAGAAGCGCTCAAACATTTCGTTTCCCGTCGAGCCATGGATGTTGATGGTATGGGAGAAAAGATCATTGAGCAGCTTGTCGATAAAGAATATGTCAAAACACCTGCCGATCTTTTCCGTCTGACTGCTGGAAAATTAACGGGTCTTGAGCGAATGGGGCCTAAGTCTGCTCAGAATGCGATTGATGCCTTAGAAAAATCCAAGAAAACCACATTCGCTCGTTTTATCTATTCTCTGGGTATTCGTGAAGTCGGGGAAGCGACCGCAGCTAATTTGGTTTCACATTTTGTCACATTAGAAAAACTGCGAGCAGCAGATACTGAAGCATTAATCGCGGTGCAGGATGTGGGGGGCGTAGTTGCCAGCCACGTCGTGAATTTCTTTAACGAACCGCATAATCAGACTGTGATTGATGACCTCATTGGCAATATCGGAATTCACTGGGAATCAGTTGAAACGCCGCAGTCAGACACAGTTGGTAACCCATTTGCTGGTAAGATTGTGGTTTTGACAGGCTCGCTAAGCCGTTTATCCCGGGATGAGGCCAAAGATAAGCTGACAGCGCTGGGCGCGAAAGTGACAGGCAGTGTTTCCAAGAAAACGGATTTAGTCATTGCTGGCGAAGCTGCGGGTTCTAAATTAGTCAAAGCCACGGAATTGGGAATAGAAGTCATTGATGAAGAAGAAATGCTTCGTCTGTTAGGCGAATAAATATACCCAATAGATTTCAAATTGCCGCCAACAAAGCGGGTGACTTGAAAGATGAAGGGGATAATAAAAAATGATTTATTAAAAATAAGGGGGGGCTACTGAGAATAGATCTTGATAGCACCCTATATTTGATGTTTCTTTTTGCATACACAGCCAACACGTTCCTGACTAAAGTGTGAGCGAGTTTGCTAAATGGGAATTTGTTTCCGCTTACATAGTGAATTATTGTGATAACAATCTCAATTTACTATTATGCATTACATAAAATGCAATTATAAATTTGTACTTCGTCATGTCTGGAGTTCTTTTTATGTCTCATATTTTTCATTTTATCCTTGCTCTAGTTGTTATTGGCGGTCTGGCGATTTTTGCGAGTAATAACCGAAAAGATATACGAATTCGCTATATTATTCAGTTGCTTGTTATTGAACTCGTTCTGGCGTGGTTTTTCCTGAATTCTGACGTTGGGCTAGGGTTTGTCAAAGGGTTTGATAACCTTTTTGTCCACTTGTTGTCTTATGCAGCGGAAGGAACCCGCTTTATCTTCGGCGGTATGATAGAAGCGAAACTGGCCTTCTTTTTCTTGAATGTCCTTTGCCCGATTATTTTCATTTCTGCTCTGATTGGTATCCTGCAACATATTAAAGTGCTGCCAATTATCATTCGTGTGATTGGTACTGTGTTGTCCAAAGTGAATGGCATGGGCAAACTGGAGTCTTTCAATGCGGTTAGCTCATTGATTCTGGGGCAGTCAGAAAACTTCGTCGCTTATAAAGATGTGCTGGGTAAAATGTCTGAGCGTCGCATGTACACGATGGCAGCGACGGCAATGTCTACGGTCTCTATGTCTATCGTAGGCGCTTACATGACGATGCTGGATGCAAAATACGTAGTCGCTGCACTGGTACTTAACATGTTCAGTACCTTTATCGTTTTGTCACTGATCAACCCTTACTCTGTCGAGAGTGAAGGGGATATCCAAATGAACAACCTGCACGAAGGGCAAAGTTTCTTTGAAATGCTGGGCGAATATATTCTGGCGGGTTTCAAGATAGCTTTAATCGTAACGGCCATGCTGATTGGTTTTATCGCATTGATTGCGGCTATCAATGCGATTTTTGACATGATATTTGGTATCTCCTTTCAAGAATGTCTGGGATATGTATTCTATCCATTGGCATGGATCATCGGTATTCCTAGCGATGAAGCCTTTAAAGTAGGCAGCATTATGGCAACTAAACTCGTTTCCAATGAATTCGTTGCAATGCAGGGTCTGCAAGACATTGCAGCACAATTGAGCGAACGTTCAAAAGGTATTCTGTCGGTATTCTTGGTTTCCTTTGCAAACTTCTCTTCAATTGGGATTGTGGCTGGAGCTATTAAAGGCCTGAATGAGAAACAAGGGAATACTGTTGCACGTTTTGGCCTGAAATTGTTGTTCGGTTCAACGCTGGTCAGTTTCCTGTCTGCGGCAATTACAGGGCTAGTGTTAAGTATTTAATCGACTCAGTAGATTGAGTTTGATTCGCATCCACATGCGATAATAGAAAGTGGCGTCTTGGCAGATGCCACTTTTTCTTTTATATCTATATCGAGCTATCTTTATAAAAAGGCTGACATGATGAATAAAGAAAATTTACTGGAGATTGCCAACACGGCCATGCCGTTCGGCAAATATAAGGGGCAGATGCTGATAGACCTCCCAGAAGAATATTTACTCTGGTTTGCCCGCAAGGGGGAATTTCCACAAGGCAAACTTGGTACGTTAATGGAGATGACTCTTGCCATCAAAATTGAAGGGTTGGATTCGTTGGTCAAGCCATTGAAAAATCGTGACTAAAACATTCTTTATCTCTGGCATTTGCCCTTCTCAAACATACAGTTCAATAACAATCAGAGATAAACACACCAGAGATAAGCACATAAGAAAAATCCCTGAAAACTTGTGTCTTCAGGGATTCAGAATTTTGGTGGAGCTAAGCGGGATCGAACCGCTGACCTCTTGCATGCCATGCAAGCGCTCTCCCAGCTGAGCTATAGCCCCACAAATGTGGTTCAGGTTTTGAATTCCAAGTATTGATTATCGTTTTTCATTACGAAAAGGATAAATATTTGGTGGAGCTAAGCGGGATCGAACCGCTGACCTCTTGCATGCCATGCAAGCGCTCTCCCAGCTGAGCTATAGCCCCAAATCAAAATCCTGTGGAACGGGGCGCATAATATGAAACCCAGAGAATTCTGTCAACGAATTCATTAATATTCTCTGCGTAAGCGCTGAAAAAGTCATCAATATTAGTCTGCGATAGTAAAAAATAAAGGCACTGCAATAAATTGAGTGCCTTTATTATTTTTTGTCATTTAGATAAATGACGATTTACGGTGCTGTTTTATTGCGCTTCACGCTGGGCAATATAGGCCAATGCTTTATCAATGCGAGACAATGAACGTGATTGATTGATGGCATGAATAGTGACATCAACACTTGGCGATTGGCCGGCACCGGTGACCGCGACACGCAGTGGCATACCGACTTTACCCATGCCAACTTCCAGTTCGTCAGCCGTCGCTTGAATGGCGTGATGGATATTCTCTGGTGTCCATTCAGTGATGGCAGCCAGTTTCGCACGAGCAACTTCCAGTGGTTGACGGGCAACCGGGCGCAGATGTTTCTTCGCGGCATCAGCATCAAATTCTGCAAATTCTTCGTAGAAGTAGCGGCAGGATCCTGCCATTTCTTTCAGTGTCTTGCAGCGCTCACCCAGTAGTTTGATCAGAGCAGCCAGTTCTGGGCCAGTACGGGTATCGATACCTTGCTGCTCAATGTGCCATGCCAAATGAACCGCGACTTGTTCAGCTGGCAGGGTATTGATGTAGTGATGGTTCAACCATTGCAGCTTTTCAGTATTGAATGCACTGGCTGATTTGCTGATGGCATCAAGGCTGAACAGATTGACCATTTCTTCAACGCTGAAAATTTCCTGATCGCCATGTGACCAACCCAGACGAACCAGATAGTTCAACAGCGCTTCCGGCAGATAGCCATCATCACGGTATTGCATCACACTGACCGCGCCATGACGCTTGGACAGTTTTTTACCATCATCACCCAGGATCATGGAAACGTGAGCATATTCTGGAACAGGAGCACCGAGGGCTTTCAGAATATTAATCTGGCGTGGCGTGTTATTGATGTGGTCTTCACCACGCACAACGTGTGTGATTTCCATATCCCAGTCATCAATCACAACACAGAAGTTATAAGTTGGCGCTCCGTCGGTACGGCGAATGATCAAATCGTCCAGCTCTTGGTTGCTGAACTCAATTGGGCCACGGATGCTGTCATTAAAAATGACGGAACCTTCCTGAGGGTTACGGAAACGCACAACGTGTGGCTCATTATGGCTATGCTGGCACTCGCTATCACGGCAGCAGCCATCATAACGTGGCTTTTCGCCATTCGCCATCTGGGTTTCGCGCAGTTGTTCCAAATGCTCTTTGGAACAGTAGCAGCGGTAAGCAGTACCTTGCTCCAGCATTTCATCAATAACGTGGTTATAACGGTCGAAACGTTTGGTTTGATAATAAGGGCCTTCATCCCAATTCAGATTTAACCAGTTCATTCCGTCCATAATTGCATTGATGGCTTCTTGAGTGGAACGCTCCAGATCGGTGTCTTCAATGCGCAGTACAAATTCACCTTTGTTGTGGCGACTGTATAACCAGGAATAAAGAGCAGTACGCGCACCACCAACGTGGAGATAGCCAGTAGGACTTGGTGCAAAACGGGTTTTCATTTTACTCATCGGGAATTGCCTTAATTACGTTTCATTTTTTAGAGAACGTTTTGGATGGTCAAAGTAACAATAGTGGGGGGTATTTTATCACTGCACTTCAATTCCTCAATGGCGTTAACAGTAGGTTATTGAGAAAAGCCAATATCTATTGCTTAAATGATACCCTAACGTGATTATAATTGTTTCATTCTGTTTAATTTTACGACGAACGAAGATTTTAATAATAAAAACCGTTGACTCACCTCGAACTATCCCTATAATGCGACTCCATCACGACGGGCGATTAGCTCAGTTGGTAGAGCATCTCCCTTACAAGGAGGGGGTCATCAGTTCGAATCTGGTATCGCCCACCATCTCTCTCGTAGTGATAAATGTAGTGATAAAAAATGATTTTATGATTGGGCGATTAGCTCAGTTGGTAGAGCATCTCCCTTACAAGGAGGGGGTCATCAGTTCGAATCTGGTATCGCCCACCAATCATAAATCAGTGGTATTGATGTCGTTATAGTCATTGAAGTGGGCGATTAGCTCAGTTGGTAGAGCATCTCCCTTACAAGGAGGGGGTCATCAGTTCGAATCTGGTATCGCCCACCACTTCATCAGATTGTTTCGCAGTATCACATTGATATTTAAAATGGGTCGTTAGCTCAGTCGGTAGAGCAGTTGACTTTTAATCAATTGGTCGCAGGTTCGAATCCTGCACGACCCACCATTTTAAATATCAAATCAAAATTATCTAATTGGGTCGTTAGCTCAGTCGGTAGAGCAGTTGACTTTTAATCAATTGGTCGCAGGTTCGAATCCTGCACGACCCACCATTTAGATATAAAATCAGAATTACCTAGTCGGGTCGTTAGCTCAGTCGGTAGAGCAGTTGACTTTTAATCAATTGGTCGCAGGTTCGAATCCTGCACGACCCACCATGAAGTGGGCGATTAGCTCAGTTGGTAGAGCATCTCCCTTACAAGGAGGGGGTCATCAGTTCGAATCTGGTATCGCCCACCACTTCATCTAAATGTCTTAACTTTTCTCATAGTAATATTTATCCATAACAATATTAATGAATCAGTTGTCTTTTCCGTTATCAAAAAAACCTTAGATATCCAGTAGAAGTTTAGAATAAGGATTTCTGGCAATGGCGATACTTTTTCAAGTTGTTAAATGATCTATTTTATTTGTCATTATAATTTATGGCAGGTAACGAAAAGATGAATTAGGCCTACGATTTTGGCAGTGGCAGAAGGCCATGAGCGGCTCTGGCACGATCACAGGCTTCATTGTAATCGTCAGTTTCCCAAGCTTGAGTAAATTCCCTACAAGGAGAAGGTCTTTTATCATAAATGACACAAGAGACTGATTGACCAATTTCACCACGTAAATTTATACAGCGGGGATTAGGTTCATTTGTGCCTTTCATACAACTCATGAAAGCGTTTAATTTTTCAGTCATAGAGACAGGAACAGTACCTCCGCCATCTTCGGCTTCTGCCCAGTAAAATGAAACACGAAAATATGCACAGCAAGCACCACAGCTTATACAGGGATTATCTTGTAAATTAGATTGAGAAGTTAACGTTTGACTCATACCAGATGCCATTATCTGATGTTTAAGACATACACTCAGGTATAAAATACCTGACCCTCGAAAGTCCGTCTTTTGTGAAAAAATGACCTCTTTGAAAACAGATTATGTTTCTAAGCTGTGTGAATTTTCAAGAGGAATTTATTTTGTTTTTATCTAATTGAAATTGTTTTAATATTGTACTGTTTTCTGAGTTAGTTATTAATAGAGTAAAATGGGTATTTTAATTTCATATTTAAATTGTAATATAAGAAACTATATTCTAAGTGTTTTAGATTGTTGTTTAATGTTGCAGGATAGAACGCCATATTTCCTGCAACGTATTGATTATTCTTTCTGAGCCAATAGAGCATTTAGCGCCATATAGTTCAGTTTCGCCTTATCATTTGGCTGTAGCATACCATTTCGTACAAAATTCTCCATACTTGCCAAAGTGATGCCATAGGCCTGTTCAGCAAAGAAAGAACCGCCAGAGATCCTTTTCACTCCAGCCGCAAAAAATTCTTCTGCACTGGGAGCACCAGAGTGTGCCATTACATTTAACGGCCCGTTAATATGAGTACTGATCGTTTGGCATATAGCTAAATCGGTTAGACCGGGGATAAAGATACAATCTGCGCCAGCGGCAAGGTAAGCATTAGCACGGGAAATCAAGTGAGCTGGTTCGGTATTTTCACCACGAAGCCATGAATCAATACGCGCATTGATAAATAAATTGTAATTCAATTTATTCGCGGCAGTACGTACAGCAGCTATGCGTTCGGCACCATCCTCTATAGACATTGACTTACCATTTTGAGCATCTTCGATATTAATACCGACACATTCGACAGAATATAAGTCTTGTACAAGATGATCCATATTTTCATCAATGCCCAGCAGACCATCTTCAATGTCAGCAGAAACTGGAAGGTTGGTGCAGTCTGTAATTAAACCTAGCGCTTTCATCACCAGTTTCCGATCGGCTAATTGATTATCAGGGTACCCCAAGCTCCAAGATATCCCAGAACTGGTTGTGGCTATCGCCTTGGCACCGCTTTGTTCAGCTAAACGGCTACTCATGACGTCCCAAGAATTGGCTAATATTAGGCGACCTTCCTCATGGAGTTGACGAAAAATTTGAATTTTTTCATTTAGGCTTACTGTTTGCATATTGGTTTCTCGAGGTGATTTATTTTTTGTCGAATATTTTTCGATTGCTATCGGTGTAATTAATATGTTGATATTCATACTTTATGATGAATATCTAGCTTATCATTGCACTGGTTTTTTATACAGTCAATATGTGGATCAATAAAAAATCAATTTTAAATTAAAGTTCTAGAATGTAATTAATTATCAGGATTATTTTCTTGTAAAAATGTCCTTATTATCAATGTTATTATTATAAATATTCTTATTCTTTCTTTTTTTATGAAGGAGGTATCTGAATTATACTGATTTAGTAATTATATGATTTTTAATTTTAACGACTATAAATTATTGTATTAAAAATTTTATATCGGAAATTAATTATCGGTATTTGAAGACATATTTCGTTCTACAGCGAAGTAAAGTAGTGAAATTGTCACCAGAATAATTAAGTCTATTTTCTGGAGGAATCATGAAAGAATGTCCTATGAAGTTTAAAACATTACAGGAAGTTAAGGTGATTTTATCTGATAAAACATTTACTGTTCGTCCAAAATCAGCTAATGTTCCAAAGGAAATTGAAGCGAGTTGTGCAGGAGAGATTTTTTCATCTCTCGTTCGGATGAGGGATGATAATGAACATGAGAAATTGAAAATAGCCGTCACGCAGACATTAGAAAGTTTTACAGAGCAGGAGATATACCAAAATACATTATTTGTTGCAAAAATACTTTATAAAAAAATAAATTCAGCTGAATCTCTGACAAAATTTAATTATGCTCTTTCTATCTATGTTATTGGTCACTTTTTAGGAATTAAGAACCAAGAATGGAAGGAATTGGTTAACAAGGTTATTGATTTTATTCAATGTATTTCACCGAGTGGTGATAAACAGAGAATAACTGAATCAATTATTGCGTCAGAATATCTATATGTTCAATTAGAATATGCATCAGGTGTTTTGTTAAATAAATTGAAAGAAAAGTGCTTGATGCAAAATATCACTAATAAACATGTTGTAATTTCAAACGCCATTGGATTTTTCTTCCAAGTGTCAGATAGTACTACTGGATTATTAGGACAAATGTTAATTGAATATAAGAAGGGATATAATAACGGAGTGAAAATTTTAGATGAAGTACTGAAAAGGGAGCCACCGATAAAAAACACACGCCGATTTAAAACAGAACAAGGTGATAGTTCAAGTGAAACATTGATAGTGGCACCTTTGAGAACGAAAGAAGGAACTTTGCCTTTTGGTTATGGTCATCATCGCTGCCCAGGGGAAATTTGGGGGCGAACTATTGCATTAGCTGCTTTTGATTTCCTGACTTCTTTACCAAACATAGATTCGTTAATTGAGTTTTATCAATGGCGATATTTACCAAATGCGATGATTCCGGAGTTTATAACTTGTCTGAAGAAAAAATGAATATAATTCTGGCAAGCCGAATATCTCTCGGCTGAGATACCGGATAGACACCAAAAGCTAATCGGTCTTCCTTATTATCTATTGGACGGCGATACTTCACTCACCAGTATTTAGAACCGCGTGAAGTAATTTCCAGATACAGCCCGCCACCATCGGCAAGTTTATAGGTTTTATCTTTGGGTTTTGCTGTCTCGATTTGTCGTGCGTTTAGTTTCATTTTTGGGGGCATATTTATAATCGAAGTGTAGGTGCCCCTGATTATGCTCCTTGCTGCATATTGATTGCAATAGACTAAAGTAGACCTAAAAATAAGGAATTCAATTGATTTATAATGAATTTATTTGGAATGGTTTACTTGATTGGATTTCAGGATATTTTAATATGGAGTCCCCTGCAACTCTTAATTTGAATATTAATTTACTGAAAATAAAGGGATATTTTTTGTTTGTTTTTTTGCAATACCCCCATTTTTACCCCCAAATGAAATCATGATAACTTTCGTGATTCATTTTTGCGCGATTCAATCCATTGGATGTACTCGTCAAATTTCCACCTGGAAGCCCTACCAAATTTAATTGGAGCAGGGAATTTCTTTTCTTTAATCATCTTATAAAAATACTGCTCTGTAAACCCTGAGTCATCTGTCATGTACTTCATGTCAATTAAAGATCTAACGGTCTCCATCTCTCATCTCCTTATCAATCATATCTACACAGTATCGCAGCCACATCACAGGCAAGAATTTGCTCTTTTGATGTGGCGACATAGCGGTTTCAAATCGGGGTAGGTACTGAGTGAGTATTGTTGCGGTTTGCTGGTCTGTTCGTTTTTTGTGGTGCTTGAGTTCTTTCAGGCACTCCCTTGCCACCTGTCGTCGTCCGTTCTCGAATTCGTTAGTCATGGGTGATGGTGGCGGTGATGTCGCTCATAATCCTCCCCGCACTCCCGACTACAGAATGCACCGTGTGTTGCTGGCTCCGTCTCACACCATCGGCACATCCCGTTGATACTGGTTAATGCTGGTGGTCGGTTCTGGAGCGCATGAGATACCGTCAACTCAACGGTATCGTTAGCTGTGTCGATAATATCCATGAGGGTTCTCACTGTTTGTTGGGGTGGGGATATAGTTCTACTGCAAATACGCTTTTACCATCGCCTATATCATTAATGCTTTTATAAATCTCACCATCAGCTAAATTATATATGGCAATTGGCTCCATATTTTCATATTTAGCAAGACGTTTTAATATTGTAATATAGACATCTAAATCTAATATTATTGTGCTGGCACCTTCCGATTTGAATTTCTCGGCTGATTCCAATGTTGTGTTTATTTTCTCAATCACATCTTTGCTCATTTCTGGCTCTCCTGTTTATTACTCTAATACGGTATGCATACAAAATTTGATAGTTTAAAAAAAACGCATTCGAATTAGTATTTATAAACTACCATCTGAAAATAGAGGTGATATATGGCGTGGACAGTTAACGACAGTGATGCTATATGGAAGCAAATAACACCTGCGGCCGAAAGTAAATATAAAGAATGGGTGGAAACTATAACAGGAAGTAATAGACACCCACGTGATGCTGCGCGTGATGCACGTTGCGATGATTTTAAAATGTTGAGCGGTACATCAAGTGGTATAGAACAATACACCATCAAACTTAATAAGAAGGAAAGAGTTTCATTTACAATAGAGGGTGAAATAGTTAATGTTCGCCAAGTGGGTGGACATACTTGATAATTGTCAATAAGTAGCAATTTATAATGGGATTATGGATTGCTACTACATATTCGACTGTTATTTAAACTCCCTGCATATATTCGCTGCTTTATTACACGTATCAGTATCAAACCAGCCGAAGTGACATTCACTGAAATTGATGTCTAATTTGCTGGCTAGCCATTGATACGCTTCCGTGCGCTCCAGATTCCATTTTTCTCTAACCGCATCGAAACATTGATGAGCAGACAGACTTGCTATCCGTGTCGGCTTATCTGCCAGTGACCCCATCGGGATATCCGTTCCCGGATGAATGCCAACACGTGCTCCGCATGACCAGCAGTGATATAGCCAAGGCCAGCGGCTATCATGTATTCGCTTAAACACATTCAGATGGTGGGAAATCATGACATGTCTTCCGCAATAACGGCAGTGTGTCGGAATGGGATAGGGGTCATTGACTCTCTGAACTGCTCTGGGATTTGGTGTAATGAATGATGATTAATTCATTGATAATAAAGTAATAAATAAATTCCATATTAAAAGATATACAAATTTATATACAATCTGCATTAGACCAAGAAGCTTCACCAATCTTGTTTATGCTGTTGATATACTGCAATCTGTTATCTGATATCCCTACAGGGATAAAAAGAGGTCAGTACACTAAACGCCCTGAGCTAATGACTGACGACGAATTTCGTCGGAAGCTATTGAGTGATTGAGGAGACA
>NZ_JAQRFO010000020.1:0-79497 GCF_028598775.1 Xenorhabdus aichiensis | reverse complement strand
TGAAAAAGGCCGCACCGAAGCAGCCTTGAAATTCGTTATCCGTGATCTAAACGGGGTGATCTCTTTTTCGCTGAAAATCACATTAACACATTGATTTATCTAGCATGTAGGGGTGTTCCCTAACCTTGATCGAGGTGTTGACCATACCACCCAAAATCACACTTAACCTATTGATTTAAAATTGATGTAGGTGTTGACCGACCATGATCGAGTTGTGGAGGCAGGCGCTGATCTCCTGCATCGGTTTCTAGATACTCTCAGGGGCTTAGCCTAATCCGCAGAGGCCGCCTCTAGATGGTGTGCGGTACATCCGATAGTCCATACACTGCCAATCAGCCTTGGCATTCTCCACAACGGTAAGGTAACTCATTCAAAAGCAACCTTACCGTTGCAGAAAGCAAAAAACCCCGCACTGGGCGAGGTTTAGAATTCGTAGTGAGTATAGTTACAAGTTCCCACTATTTGGAGATATTAAGCCATATTTATGCAAAATGCAAATACTGTTGATGACATAAAACAGTTTATTTTGTCACCTTGCTAAACATAGCTTCCGCACTGCTTTCTTCGGCATAACACTTACCTACCAGCCTTTCATAAAAGGGCTTCCAGTTACGAGACCATGACGATTGAGTCAATGCAGGAACAAGCGCCTTGATTGCCGTATAAGCCACTGATGATGGCACCCGGCTGTAACCCCGCCCTGAGCATCGAGGGCAGATTTTATCAACCGGTACGCCCTGCAATGCAGTCTTTTCCTCATCGACTACGAACCCCCGCCCTTTGCAACGGCAACGACTTGACAACGTGCCTTTACCATTACACTTTTGGCAAAGTTCACCCACCTGCTCTTTTTCAATCCACGGCGCAATAATCACTTCACCGTCCGCACGAATAATGCCGGGATGTTTTTCCACTTCTTTCATGCCGTAGATAAGTCCTTTTCCACGACATTCCGAACACTGACAAGTTGACGCGGCTGAACGGGCATAATCTTCAAATGCCATCTTCGATAAGATCACCAAACATGGCCCCAGTTTATTCCCCGCTGCCTTTGATATCAGCTTAGGGACAGTTCGCCTTGCATATCGGGTCAGTTCTTCTACGGTGCTGAACTTGTCTTCTTCACTGACCTCGTTCTTCGCAAAAAACGCCGCCATTCCGAACTTGGCTTGTGATCCCGCCATACCCAAAGCCGCCGCGGTATCCATGCCTTTCATTCTGTCCGGTGCGGTACTGGTTGACGCATCACTGAACGTCGGTGTTTTCGGGTGAAAGTGTTTTAATGCTGATTCCAGTTTCATACGGCACACTCTCCCACCAGATTAAGAATAATTTTGTCAGTCAGCTCACGATCATGAAACCGTTCTTCTTCCAGCACCCATTTACAAACGTCGATAGCCTCTTGGCGGTTCACGGCTTGGATAGTAGCCAGTTTTCCTTCGAGATAATCTTCCCGGTCATGGATGTGATACCTATCACCATCACCGTATCCGCCCGGATCAAGTTCTTTGGCGGCGACATTGCGCATCTGATATAACCCGTCCCAATAAAGGAATTCACGAACAACATCAGACAAGGTATGCGGTTCGGGGAGTTGTTCAGCAAACCCTTTCGCCGTCGCCTGGCGTAATTTCTCAGTTTCGTTAACACGATCACCGCGCATACACCCTTCTGCCTGTTCGGTTTCGTTCCAGTAGTAGAAGGGTTCATAAATGTCTGCCAGCTCCCCCACCAGCATTAATTTCTCCGGTTCGGTCAGTTCCAGTGCGGCTTCGTAGCTGGCAAAAGACGCCCTCACCTGACTGGCCTTTTTGATTTGCTCCTTCGCACTGTTTATATAACCTTGCGGGTTATCCATACTCATAGTGCCAAAGGCTATCTGGAAAGGATGTGCACCCGATTTCATCAGATAGTCAGAATATTTCTGCTGGGCTGCCTTGGGGGTGATTTTCAGCTTCTTCAAGGCTTCCTCGGCGGCCTCAAGGTGGGCGGGTTCATTGGTCTTAATGACTGCCAGTACCCACAGGTAAGCATCCACCTGTTTATTGCCGGTGATCTTGCGCTGAACAGGTAACGGTTTCACCGTGGCCAGCGCCGTGCTGTAACGAGGTTCAGGAAGAGTGAAAAGGGTTTTGTGTACTGTGTTGTCCATCATGATGTTGTCTCCCGCTGCGGCTTCATAAATTCTCTTTCTCTGGCTTGACAACCTTGCTGGAGCAGGTCGTTAAAATCCCCAAGGTCAGGCCATCTCACACTGACACGCTCTATGTCATTATTTGCTTTCAGATTTTTAGTGGCACAGGCATAGGCTGCCGCTTCCCCTGTTGCGCTCCAGTCGTTATCTGCAAAGATAATGAGGTGCTTAACGCCACGAGGGGCGAGAAATTTCGCCATGTGTCCGGCGTTCATGGTTGACCACGTATTCACCCCATAGACCTGTTTACAGGACAGTGCCGTCTCAATGCCTTCGGCGATCCCCAGCGTGGAAGCCACCGGAAACATCCGAATGGCCACCGATTCAGCGTGCGCCAGATAGCTGTCTTCCTGTAGTGACATCATTTTTTTGGTCACATCTAAAGGCGCTTTCCGATCCCCATCCAGATAGGTTCGGTGCAGGTAACACAATTGACCGCGTGAGTCTGTCGCCAATGCCCACATCGCCTGATAATCCCCTTGGTATGTCGGCTGCTTTTCACAGAAGCGGATTTGTTCAATAGACTGATTGCTATAAATCCCCCGACTTTGAAGGTATTTTTCTGCCGAGGTGCCTTTCAGTTCCGGCATGCGTGAGTAAAGGGTGATTATCTTTTGGCGGTTATCTGCAACCGTACTTGTTTTAGGTTTTGGTGTGACCTTATCGCGATGAATACCCAATAGCTGATCAATCTCATCCGCCTGCACTTTGAATTCTTTGCCCTGAGTCAATCTCAGTAGTGCCCAGCCGTCCCCGGCATTGCAGGTACAGATGAAGGTTCCGCGCCCATCACGGTCATCAATGCGGAATTTGCCCTTTTGCTTACAGATTGGGCACTTCCCTTTAAAGTGTTTCTTGCCTGTCACGGGCGGTAATTTGTAATAAGCGAAGATTTCAGGCCAGTGGCCAATAACGGCATCGGTCGTATTTATTCTGTTCACAGCATGTCTCCCTGATGTGGCTGAATGCCTAATTTTTCACGAATATCACTGACCTTCTGATGGGCAACCTCAAGACGCATTTCCTGCTGCTCGTTGCTGGACGGTTGCACCTGTTCCGCTTTTTTGCGGGATTTCGCGAAGGCAATTTGTTTGTGCCTGATGAAGTTGTTAACTTCGGGGGTCATCTCTTGTGGGGTATCATGAAAGCCTCGAGGCTCGACACCGAACTTCTCTTTAAACGTATAGAATACCCAGCCGTTACTGATGGTCTTACCCTGTGAGGCGCGTTGGTTCTGGTAGTACCTCAACTGCGAGTAGAAACTCTGCTTTTCGGCTTGGGTGTAGATACGCTCTTTCTTACTGAGCTTTTTGATAGTGCGGCTGGTATCAACATCAATGTCTTCACCTGTCAGCGGCTTAAATCCACATTTGGGACAGACATAGACCCCCGCTGGCTTCATGTAGTGGCAGGAGGAACATTCCTTCGGTAACTTCTCCCGCTTTCCCTGCTCCCGATAACTGGAACTGGACTTCATGCCGTCATTCTTGCGGGGCAGTTCGTCATATTCGATATCATCGGGATAGCCAAGGCGGTGAACCGTGCCGGAGTGATCCAGAATGATAGCCCTGTCTTTACCCGGTGCTGGGCGCAGGGATCTGCCGATTGACTGGAGCCAACGAATTTCCGACTTGGTAGGCCGGGCGTAGATAATGCACCTGACATCACTGTCAAAACCCGCCACGAGAACTCCGATATTGACGATAATTTTCGTCGCACCCTGCTCAAAGCGATGGATGATCAAATCCCGTTCATCATGAGGTGTGTTGGCGGTCATGATCTCAGCGTTCACCCCGGCACGGTTAAATTCGACCGTGATAAAGTTGGCGTGACTGACATTGACACAGAAGCAGATAGTAGGCTGATTTTCGCCCAGCTTAAGCCAGCTACTGACCACATCACCCACCAGATCAGCGCCGCACATGATTTCAGCTATTTCATCTTCCTTGTAGTCGCTGCCGTAGTCGTCATTGCGGGCAGACTTCACCTTGCTTAAATCGGGCTTGGTCGGGGCGTAAAACTCGTAAGGACTCAGGTCGCCACGCTGGATTAACTCTTTTATCGTGGTGGGCTTTATCAGCTTCTGATAGTAGTGACCCAAGAACGGCGAGAAAGGCGTACCCGACAACCCCACCACCTTACAATCCGTTTCTGAGGTCAGCCGGGTAATTTCTTCCAGTATCTTTTTGCGTTTCAAGTGCGCTTCATCAATCACCAGCAGATTAATGTCTTCGGGAAAGTCACGGCGGATCAGCGTGTCAGCCGACGCAATCTGAATCAGCTTTGACGGGTCTTGATTGGGGTGATCACGCCAGATATAACGAATTTCATCCTCCGGCAAGCCATACTCGATAAAGCGCTGGGCGGTCTGGTTTATCAGAACAAGGTATGGGCAGATCATCATGACCTTCATCCCCTTGGATATAAAACCGTCTGTGATGAAAGCAGATAACCCGGTTTTGCCTGCACCAGTGGGGGCATAGACCATGAAAGAATTAAAATTCTTCCAGTCTCTACGCAGCATGTTTAAAGCGCGCTCTTGTGCAAAGTTAGGGGTGATCGTTAGCATTCTGTTACCCCCTGTTTATTTTTTGTCGTTACCGTGCAATAATTTGTCTCAGGTAACTTATCTCCGTTGCCTGCAAGAGCCGAATTAGCTTCACTAGCCAAAGTCCTGCCGTTCGGTTTCTTGCACCCTCTTACATTTCCCTTCTTAGTTAACATTGATACCCTCACTTGAATAATTTCCACTGCCAGAGGACAAGCCTTTTTCTTTTCCCCATTTAGCCGTCTAGCCACCTGTCCCATTTTGTAACCCCTACAGTGATCTACATTAAGATCTGAGTTCTCCCTCTTGGCTGTGCCTTCCCTAACACCCCCTTTCAAAGATCACCCCCCAAACCCCCCTAGAAAGTTTTCCCCTCTTCCCCAGAAAACATACATAGCCATCTAAACGTCTAAACATCTCATCCCCTTAACTTTTTGATTGTTGATTTACTGTTAACGGCTTCTCTGTATAGCCTTGCATCGATCTGTAATGCTTTTTGAAATACAGCCGGAGCCATTTGTTAGCGGCCTTAGCCCCGGTGTTATCCCGGCGAAATGACACCGGATCTTCATCTCGCCGCAGTTTGTAGACGTATGCGTATTTATCCCTCGCATATTCCCTCATGGTTGGTTTCATCGCGGCAAGAATCTTTTGAATCCATTCCGCGTCACCCAATTGATACACTTCGGGCATGACTACGCCGGTAAAATCAGGAAAAGCCGCCATCACAGAACCCCCAACAACAACCGCACTTCCCATATAGGGATCACGAGAAGTGCCAGTGCATAAACAGCCATCGACTGAAATTTATTCATTAGCTCCAATCTCGGGCGGCGGAAACACCTTGGGCAGATCAGGGCGTAGCTCGTGGGCTTGGACTGCACCGTTTGTGGCTTCGACGATTATCACCACGTTTTCTGGTGATATTCTTTTCTTCCCAGTTAACCAATCGCTCACCGTGGATTGGGCTTTGCCAATATGTTCTGCAAATCTCTTTTGGCTACCCCAAAGCTTTATCGCTTTCTCTATTGGTGTATTAATCATAATCTCCTCAGTCACAAAATCAATCGCTATAGCTATTATACATATGATGAAGCATCAATCAATTGCTATAGCCATTTTGATTTATCATCGCCATAGCGATATACTTAAATAAGTAGAGATTTATTAACGATTACTCATAAAGGTTAAAAAATGACATTTACAAAAAGGCTGAATCGTGCAATGCACGAAGGCGGGTTTAGCCAAGGCTCATTAGCCAAGGCAGCTGGAATGGCTCAATCCAGCGTATGGAAGCTAACTTCAGGAACTGCAACCAGAACCACCAGACTCGTTGATATCGCTCGCGTTTTAGGTGTGCGCCCAGAGTGGTTATCTGATGGTAAAGAGCCAATGAGAGCCGAAGAAAATAACGAGTCAGGATGCAATGATATAGAAATCATTGAATATAAAGGAATGTTTCCGGTTGATATGTATGAAGGGGATGAGCTTACTGGTGATCGGATAATGATTCCTAATTTGGTGGAATCTGAAACCTGTAGAGCATACAAACTACATGTGAATAGTGGGTGTTCGGAAGCCCCTGCCGGCGCAATTATAGTTATTGATAGTAATGAGACAGCAGGAACAAATGATCTGGTATATGCCAGAGTCAACAAAGCGTTATCAGTCTATAAATTCGTTCAGGGTGGCTCTCATGGATATCTATCTGTTGACGATAGCCGCGTTCCACTAGTTAATGTTGGGAACCCTGACGTTGAAGTTATTGGGGTTGTTGTATTCCTTCTTCGAAATATGAAACACCGCTGAAACTCCACCTGCTCTACCATCTCTTTATTTGGAACGGGAGTTATATACCTCCCAGTTCCTATTCTAATTAACTGAGACACTTTCACCCTCCTAAACTGTACACATATACAGCATTATACTGCATCAATTGTAACTTGTTTGCAATAACATAAATTCTTTATTTTACTTCATAAAAATCAACATATTATCTATTTCCTTGAAAAATACACAAAAAAATAATCGCTTTGGCGGTTGACTTATTAATCGCTATAGATATTATTGCTGCACGTAGTACAGAAAAGAAAGTCGAACACTAAAGAGTCAGTTTATTTACTTTTGTTTAGTAGCCGGAGGGGCTAATGGAAAGTGTTAATCAAGGTGCAGCTTATAATGTAGAGCTAGTCCAGAAGTACAGCCTTGTCGATTCGTATTCAATCGAATATATAAATAAAAAGTGCCCCAGCTACTCTTTACTTAAAGGGCATTATGATGGTGAAGTCATATATTCTTTATATATAAGAAATGGGGATTATATGGTGCTGGTCGATGCTTTTAAAACCTTAAGTGAAGCCAATCAGAAAGCTCGGGGAATTATTGGTAATTACCCCCAAACAGAAAAGCATTTAGCGGCACTAGATAATAAAGGTGAATCATGAAAACTTTTATCTTCGGCGCAATAGAACGAGCCAACATGAAACAAAATCGTCCTATATGTATTAAGACTCAGGCAACTAATGAGCAGGAAGCAAGAAAGTCACTGGCTCCTACACATGTAATTTTAGGCTGGATGGGTCAAATAGTTAATCGCAACTGAGATAAACAATATTAACTCTGATAGGAATTAAACATGAACAATAAACTAAAAGCAGCCGTCGAAATTGCAGAAGAAATTAAATTAGCAATAATCCCCATGATGGTTGAAATTGAGAATAAAGGCGAAGAGGGCACATATATAACGTGTCGGGGAATTTATCGCCAAATGGAAGGGTTGGTCGAAAAATTAAAAGAAGTAGCAGGGGGGGGGTAATAATAATTGTAAAAATAAAAATCACGAATTGGAAAACACTCAAAAACTGTCAGAGAAATTACATTCACTTTTACATCTCTGGATGGAAGGACGTTTGACTGAGGATGATGCTTATATTTTAAGTATCGCAACTGAAATTAACCATAATGTATTGCAAGAAATAGCACGAGTTCGAGGAGAGTAATACTCATGAATGACATCCGAAAACACATTTGCGTTAATGAAGACCGTTTATCTAAAATGAAAGAAGATGATTTAAATTATCTAATCTCATCAAGTGAAGATGTCATATTCGCAATGACAAATGGATTATTATCCATTGGCAATTTAGCAAGTGCCGCAGTTCATAGTGAAGAATATTCCCAAGATGATGCCATGACTGATCTAGAAAGAATAGCGCATCTGTTAACTGTAGTACCTCTTATTATAGAAGCGGAACAAGAAAACAATATTAGTGCAGGAATTGAGTTAAGAGAAAGGCAAGCAATAAAAAAAGAAAAGCAATTAATTGAATCAATAAGGAATAACCATGAAAATACTTAAACCCATTGAAGCCGCCACCAATCAAGATATCACTATCGAATTACGCGATGTCTATGTCGTTCACGGTTCCGGCAAAACTTATCTGAGTGAGAAAGGTGCGCTGAATAAACTGGCTTACGTCCGGGCGCAAAAGCAGTTCAATAAGGAAGATAGGCCAAGTAACTTTCCTGCCGAAGAAGTCATTCAGGAAGACGGTACTCCTGCATTACGCAATGGTGAGATGCGCCCTGAGTTTATAGAGCGACATGCTCAGGTACTGGAAGAACTGAAAGCTGATGTTAGGCGGGAGAGAGATTTAATTAGAACTCAAAAGGAATATAGAAAGGCAAGGGAAAATGTCAGAAAAGCCCATGATGAATTATTAGCTTTGGGGAGAAAACTTTCCAAATTAAAATCAAAATAATAAAACAGTAAAAAATAAATTTAATTACAGCGCCATTGCTGGGGATTCGATCACGCTAAATTCAGGAAATAGAAAATGACACAATCAACTTTGCTTGAAAGAAAGCGAAAGGCATTTATACACGCCAAATTGGATACATTACAAAAGAAGCACAGCTCTCACTCTGTAATAATCAAAGTGGCAGGAATTAATTACCGACTGGATTTAGACGAGGAGACATTAACTCTCGCTTTAATTAATTTCTTTGAGGATGAATTGGATGAACACCAACATAAATCACATGAACTTATAAATACATATGACAGCTTTTACAACAAGCACGGGAATTTAACCCCAGAAGGTAATGAGTTTATGAATGAAATTCTAAAACTGATTGCGAAGAAAACTGAGCTAATAAATGGAGATAACAATGAAAAATGAAACCTATTTATATTTTGCTAATACAGCCATCCAGAAAGAGAAAGAAGAGAAGTATGACCTTGCAGCTTCATATTGGGGAAAAGCCAGAATTGTAGCCACCAGCCTTAATACTCAACTATGGGCTGAATATCGCCAAGAGCATAACGAAAAAAGACATTCATTACATACCAGATATGAGGAAGAAATTAAAAAACAGAAAGAAAGCCGACGAATAGCGGCGATAAACAAACAAACGGCAGAGATATTGGAAAAACACCTCGAAGATCACACTGAAACAAATAAGTGGAAACAAAAGTTTCAACAGGCGGAGGTTGATCATGACGGCGTATGAACAGGCAAAGCAATCAGCACGGATTTTAGAACTCCAAGGCTTCTTTCGCCGCGCTGCCAATAAATGGGGTGAGGCTCTTTCATTAACTAAAGAACACAAGCAAGAACAGGAATGCACCAAGAATAACCTGCGCTGTGTTCGACAAGCAAAAGTGATTATTCGCGAGGGGTTGTGATGGGAAAAAAGAAAAGAAGTAAAACACAACAAGGCTTCATGGGAATGACTATCCCTCAAGGAATGCAATTAGGAAAAGACGAAGAACGTGATTATTTAAATTCAAAAAAATACCTCTCTAATTTTTTATCAGAGGGTGAATTTACCAACGTACCACTAAATAGAGCTATGCGCCGTTTAGCAAAAAGAATGAAGATTGAACTTAAGGAAGCAGAATAATGAGCAAGAAAAACGAATTAGTAACTATCGATTCAAACAAACTGCCAGTGATCGAATGGCAAGGCGTTCGTGTCGTTACCACTGAAACGCTGGCGACTGGGTATGGAACATCTGAGGCAAACATTCGCGTCAACCTCAAAAACCACCGTAGTAGATTCATTGAAGGCGAGCACGCTTACACACTGAAAGGTGACGAACTTAGAGCATTCCGTAACCAAGTAAAGGATATTTACTTGGTTAATAAACATACAAATCAATTGACACTCTGGACTGAAAAAGGTGCTGCCCGCATATCAAAAATCGTTGATACCGACGAAGCATGGTCTTTCTTTGAAAAGATGGAGTCAGCTTACTTTCATCAGAAAAAACCCGCAACCAATCCCCTTGCCTTGCCCGGTGATTACATTGCAGCTCTGGAAGCATTGCTGACAACTGAAAAAGAAAAGGTCGTCATTACTCAAGAACGTGATGAAGCTCGCCGAACCAAATCACAGATCAGCCGCAGTCGTGAAGCTCAGGCACTCGGCAAACTCGGTGCTGTTACCCGCAAATGCAGAGAGCTGGAAGAACGCCTGGGCGAAAGCACAAAACACGCAACGGTTACGGCTGTGCAGAACGCCACAGAAAAAGAATACAACTACGCCCCACTCCGTAAATGGTGCCGTGAAAACAACATCGAAGTTGTGAAGGTTCCCGACACCCGATATGGACATGTTAAGTCATGGCCTGCCGAAGCATGGCTGGCTGTACACGGTGTGGATCTCAAGAAACTATTTAGCAAGAAGTGAGGTGATGAAAATGGAAAGAACAAGATATGTTGTGACCTATTTAGGTGATTACCCCTGTGGACATCGCCACCCACTAAGCATTTCTATGGTGACTCATGATGCTGCTGACGCTTTCACTAAAGCACAAGAAACACTCGCATTCACTGATGATCGCCTGACATCAACTAACCACACCCTCTTCTCTGTCATGCCAGAGGGATTCAACGAAAGCATGCTTGCTGACATGCACCTGTGCCCAAAAGCGGAGGTGAAGTCATGCTGATTGCTTCTGATTTGTTACGCGCCGCTTTGATCTGTGTGGCCAAAGGCGAAGATGCGGAAAAACGCCCTCAATTATCGGGGGTGCACATTACCCGAAAACATCTTGAGGCAACTAACGGTCATGCATTGGTACGCATGGAACTCACGGAAAACGTCATTAACTTTGATGATGATACTGACGTCGATCTGATTATCCGGTTCTGTGGGGATATTCCAGAAAAGGCTTGCTTCACAGACATCCAGTTAGGTGACGAACCAAAGGCTTTCCATTTGGGGGAAGACGAGGTGGTCTTTAGCCTTACTCATCTGGAGATAATCAACGGGCGCTTCCCTGATTTGGATAAGAACATCCCGACAGAGAAACAAAATGTTATCCCGTATTTCCTGGCTGAATATCTGGCTTACCCGTATTTGATGTTTGGCAGGGGTGCGGTACTCATGGAACCCTCGGGCATGGAGGCAGCTTGTCGATTCCGGTTTGGCGCTTTCACAAACAAGATTTACGGCAACCCTGTCTTTATCGTTCTGCCACTTTATAAAGACGCTTTCGAAGCTGCCGAGCAGAAGGTAAGAGAGTTGGAGGCTGACCGTGACAGATAAGCATCGCCAGATGGCAGACATTGACGATGTGCTTGTTAAGGCAACATTCCACATCGACGACGGCAGGGATCACACGAATCAGATTATCCACCGCCTCAGACAGAACTTTTACATTAATGAGGGCATCTGCCCTCCCCTGCCACCTGCACCGAAAGTGGCCGAAGTGAAGTTAACACCGGTGAACAAAGCGCGTAATAAGCGAGGTAAATAATAATGAAAGGCAAATTACTTCCTGTAGTTGTTGGTGTTGAAATTCCCCTTGATGAATTCGGGCGCTACAACCTGAACACATTACATAAGGCCAGTGGAGAAAATGAGAACAAAGCTCCCAACCAATGGTTAAGAACCAAGTACGCAAAGGAGCTTATTGCAGAACTTGACGCTAAGTTATTGAAAAATAATCAGACGGCATATTTGCAGTCTGGTCAGAAAGTCGTCGATATCAACAATGGCGGAACATCACCAGGCACTTACGCCCATGAGCTAATAGCGGTTTCCTATGCGGGATGGATTCGACCAGACTTTCAGCTTGATGTGAACCAGGCATTTATCGATTTCAAATCGGGAAATTCAGGTATCGGTATTAATTCCCTTCCATCTCTCGATCACATGGTTGGGCGATTTGATGAACTACGCCACCAGCTAGCAAAGGATGAGAAGAACGAAGCTGAGTTACTTTCTGTGTGCAGCCAAATCATGAACGCTCGCAAAAAGACCAAAGGTAAGCGCCATAAGATGATTAGTGCACTGAAAGAGGCAGGCCAACTGGCTATCTTTGATGATGAAAACAGCGGAGAACAAGAATGATCAATAACTCCTTCCACCTGACTCAGATCATCGCCTCGGTCTGGGGCGATCCTTCTGATATCACCGATGCAATCTGGCAGGCAGGATACCGTAAGCCAGAACGGGGAGAAAAGGAAATTGCCGAGCTTATTATTGACGTGATGGACGGGGTGCCTGATGAGGTGCCCTACAGCGAAAGGCCGAAGAATCTGAACGATATTCTCACAACGGAGCTGAACAACATCATTTTTGATGCGACATGGAGTGACACTGTAACCCCTGCAACTGTGGCTAAAATAGTTTTGAAGAACGGGTATCAGAAAGGAGGGGAATAGTGAAGATGAATACAACATTTCTATTAATGGCAGAGTTTGAGACTTCACAAATTCCGCTGTCTGACATAGCGGAAAGATATTTCAAGATGAGTCCCGGAACAGCCGAACGCAAGGCAAACGAAGGAAAGCTGGGTATCCCTACATATAAGTTAAACGACAGCCAGAAGTCACCGAGAATCGTTCATGTAAATGATCTTGCGGCACACATTGATAAACAAAGAGAGCAGGCCTCAAAAGAACTGGAGAGGATACAGTTTAAAAGAAAATGAACTAACAAAACCCGTCAAAAACTATCCGGGTGCTACTTTTATTGCAGCACCCCAATAGCACCCCTAAATCTCATAACAACTTGATTTTTTTGATTAGTAAACCCATCATCGATAGAATAACTGCGTTATCTAGAACAGATAGGAGCTTCCTTTTCAGCTCATTAAGGCCCATGAAAAAACCGGCGCTAAGATCGCCACCTTTTCATTGGTGGCTCAGATCTCAATCACCGGTTTAATTTCTAACTGAAATACAGTTTCAGTACCTGTCATTAGCATTACTCGCTCATTTCATTTCTGCTGTAATGTAACCTAACGGACTATGATGTCAGTATAATGACAGTTTTTTATTTATGACAAGATAAAAGCCTAAATTTTACTGAAACATTTTTTAACTTTTCTTTGATAAAGGATTACCCCATCATCGTGAAAAATTAACAATCCTGCTGGTTATTTTTTACAATGACTCGCCAGACGATATCCCGCTTTTTTAGCTTCGGCTTCTGTTCGAAAATAGACCGCATTTTTATCAGCTATGGTTTTATAACCAGAACAGTGAGCAAAATGATAAATCTGGCTATTCTTGTTGCCTTTAATTTTTTCACTCTGCGCGGTTTTTACGGTCGGGTTTCTGGCTGGAGCCTGATTGCCAGCCGCTTGAAAGCTATTTTGCTTTTGGACACCATTTTGAGTGCTCGACCCCTGACCTGAATTTTTATGCCCCAGTTCCCATTTCTGGCTACCGGTAACAAATGGGTTATGGTGCCCCATGATCCGGGCGATTTTATTATCTCTTTCCTGCTCCCACGCATCTACTGGATATTGGCGATCCCATGCCATCATAAGTTGCTGCTGCTGACGAGACATCTCAAGGTTATAGCGATCGTGCATATAGAAGTAAACTCTGGCAACCACGCCTTTAACTCTATCGCGCGGTTCAAACAGACGTGATTTAAAATCGACTTTACTGCTGCATGCCCCGTACATATTAGGCGTGTTTTTAGGCATCATTCCATAGGCGAAATTACTGCGATCGCCATTGACCTCGCCAATCGAAGGTGCCAGATTGTGCATATCCGATTCCATCATGCGAAAAACCGGATCATTCTCAACGCAGTTTTTTCTCCCGCCATTCTGCCAGCACTGCCGCTGGTGCCCAAAGACCCATGCCGGCACCATATGTTCCCATTCAATACGTTCCGCACGTGACTGCTGTGACCTGACCTGATAGCCGCAAGATGCCAGATCAACACGCCCGCCACTCTTACCTACCCATTGCCAGTCACAACCGCAATACAATGTGCCAATTGCTGATTTGGTTTGTCCGCTATAGACATTTTTTCTTGATTCTATTTTCGCCTGCTCAAAACTGGTCGGTGCACTCCATGCATTAAAAGATACAGTTAATCCGAAAAACAAAAGATAACTTGCCCACAAGCTAATTTTACTATTCAAAATGATACCTATTTATTTATTGTGTATAACATCCGCCCTATCCTGCCTGACAAAACAATAAAATGACAAATGTTATTCGTCGAGTGTGTATTAATATTTATTGTTAAACCAATCTATTATTTGGCTTAGTTAATATTAATATTACTTAATTCATAAAATAAGCGGATTTATTACGATGTTAAACGCCAAAATATCACGTTTATTAAACTATTGAACTCTAATTATTTGAGTAACATTAAACCAACTTAATAATATTTAATTGAATCTAACGGAATAAATGACTATTAGTACTAAAATTGAGCAGCTTGAGCAAGAGTTGCTGGCGGTTGTAAGAAAATATTCAGGGAATGAAGAAGTGACTGTAATTACGACTAACAGCTCAGAAAATAACTTACAGATTCAAGTTATCATTGCTGGTAAAAATCAGTTAGATATCACCCTGAATTCATTTACTGAACAGACATAAATAAATAACCGTGCAATTCCCTGCACGGTTATAGGCATATTACCAGATAGTTATCGAACAACCAATACCGAAATATTAGCGTAGGAAACAATGCCCGACGCATTTGAGCCCAGTAAATGGGTTGAAATATCAGGCCGCCTTGAACCTACGATGATCAAATCTGCACCAATTTCACGGGCAGTGGAGAGTACTTTATCTCGTGGAGAACCAAAAGCAACTGAGAACGAGACTCTATCTTTCGGTAAATTGATTTTTTCTACGACTTTTTTGAGTTCCTCTTCAGAATTCGTAACGGCTTTTTTAGCAAAAGCACTCAGCAAATCATAGTGATAGCTGTAATTTACAGAAAACCTTGAGATATCCGGAACGGCGTGAAACAGGTGAATTTTTGCACCGGAGATTTTTGCCAAAAATTCTGCATGTTTAATCGCATTATCAGTGAGTTGATCTTCTGGAATATCTATTGGAACTAAAATCGTTTTATACATACATACTCCCCTGTAATCGAATGTAACTACTAGCCATTACGCTTTTCTAAGTAATCAAGCCGCCATAAAAAACGGTAACAATCACTAATCCATTATTGCCAATAACCCATGTTATCTCACAACCAATACAGAGGTTTTCGCATATCTGACAATCCCCGCCGAGTTAGAACCTAACAGATGGGTCGTAATATTCGGCCGCCTTGAACCAATGACGATCAGATCGGCTTCAATCTCATCAGCCGTAGAGGTAATTTCGTCTCGTGGTGAGCCGAAAGAAATTGAATAGGAAATGCGATCGTTCGGTAAATCAATGGAATCTACCAGCATAGCCAATTCCTCTTCGGCCTTGACGGTCGCTTTGTCTTTAATTTCCATATAGCCTAATGCATAAGCATTAATAATTGCGGATGAAATAGGGAGTACATGTAGAATATGTAACTTAGCACCTGTTTCTCTGGCGATATCAAGCGCACAGCGAACAGCCTTACTCGTGAGTTCTTCTTCTGAAATATCTACCGGTACTAAAATAGTTCTGTACATATGCACGCTCCTATTATTCAAATACCAAGCCTAGTTGATTTTCCGATTGTACAAGGATCCAGCATAACTTACTGTGAGTTACCTAACACCTCAACATGTTAGCGCCGATAGCGGTTAATAGATAGGCGTTTAACCTGCCAAATTAATGAACAAGCCAGCAATTGTTGCACTCATCAGATTGGACAGTGTTGCTGCCAGTAGCGCCCTCAGACCCAGCCTTGCAATGTCTGAAGCCCTTTCGGGTACTACCGCTGTAAATGCACCGACAACAACCGCTATCGAACCAAAGTTGGCAAAGCCACAAAGCGCGAACGAAATAACCGCGATAGTTTTGGTATCCAGAAGAACCGCAGGATCTTTTAAATAAGGAGAAAAGTTCACATAAGCCACAAATTCGTTGATTGCTAATTTTTGTCCAATCAAACTCCCTGCCAGATCAGTATGCTCCCAGTTAACCCCCATGACATAAGCCAAAGGCGAAAAAAGATAACCCAGCAGGCTCTGCATACTTAGCCCCGTCAGGCCGAATAACTCGCCAATGCTACCGATCATGCCATTGATCAGTGCTATCAGGGCAACAAATGCCATCACCACCGTCGCGACGCCAACAGCGATTTTCAATCCTAACATGGCACCACCAGCAGCCGCTTCGATAATGCTGGCCGGGCGCTTCTCGCTGAATGAAATCTGTTCAAATTGTATTTGTGAAGGCTCCGTGGCAGGACTGAGCAAACGAGCAAACAAAATCCCTCCCGGAATAGCCATCAAAGATGCCGCCAACAGATATTCTATCGGTACGCCCAACCCCGCATAACCCACCAGCATTGATCCGGCAATTGAGGCCATGCCACTGCATATCACAGTGAAAAGCTCATTGCGGTTCATTTTATTGACGAAAGGTTTTAACACCGCAGGTAATTCATTTTGCCCCAGAAAGATTGTGGTTACCGCAGCAAAGGCTTCCACTTTACTAATTCGCATAGATTTCTGGAACGCATATCCCAAGATATTAATGACCCATTTCATGACGCCAATATAATAAAGAATAGATATCAAAGAAGTAATAAAGATAATAGCGGGCAATACCTGAAATGCAAAAATAAACCCTGCGCCATCAAATAATTCATTCATTTTCGGCCCGACTAAACCTCCGAAGATAAATGAACTGCCCGCAGAACTATAAGAAATAACGGCATTAACACCATTGGCAATGTTATGGATTAACCATTTACCGGCGGGAATATACAGCATTATTGCGCCAAGGCTGACTTGAAGCAATAATGCAGCACCCACCGTACGCAAGCTAATTCTTTTTTTATTGACAGAGAACAAATATCCAACCAGAAGAAGTGCTACTATTCCCATCAGACTACGTATAATATCCATCATTATATTCCCATTATTTTTTAGCCAGCCGAAAAAATCCCAAAGGATATTACCATGTTTCTCTCTCAGGCTGACATTTATTTTATTGTAACGTTGGATAAGATATATCGGATGATATTTACTGGTGCTTATTTATTGCTTGATAAGCAATGGCAATTTGCGCTGCCAGTTTCGCATTATTGAAAACCAATTCGATATTTGCCTGTAAACTTTCACCACCCGTCAATTCCGATACTCGGGTCAGCAGGAATGGAGTACTCTCTTTGCCATGAATCCCCTGCTCCTGCGCTTCTCGGACAGCCTGTTCAATAGCTGCATTGATTTGAGCTTCCGGCATAGCGAATGGCTCAGGGATGGGGTTGGCGATCACCAGCCCTCCTCTCAGCCCCGAATTCCATTTTGCTTTCATCGCATGGGCTATCTGTTGGGGATTTTCAAGCGTCACACTCACCGGAAATGGGCTGGTACGGCAGAAAAATGCCGGCAATTTTTCGGTTTGATATCCTACGAGTGGCACGCCATGTGTTTCCAGATATTCGGTCGTTAATCCCAAATCAAGAATGGATTTGGCACCCGCACACACTACTGCCACGTTGGTAATCGCTAATTCCTGCAAATCTGCTGAAATATCAAAAGTGTGTTCAGCACCACGATGAACGCCACCAATCCCTCCCGTCGCAAATACAGCAATGCCGGCCATTTCAGCAATAATCATCGTTGAAGCTACCGTTGTCGCTCCATGTTTCCCTTCTGCCACGACAAATGGCAGATCACGGCGGCTGACTTTTGCAACTAAATGCCGCTCTTTCCCCAACAACTCAATGTCTTCCTGAAATAATCCCGCTTTCATGCGTCCATTAATAATCGCGATGGTCGCCGGAACGGCTCCATGTTGCCGAATACAGCTTTCAACTTCCAGCGCCGTTTCCACGTTTTGCGGATAAGGCATACCATGAGCAATAATAGTGGATTCCAGCGCCACGACAGGCCGATTCTCAGCCAAAGCCTGTGCCACTTCCGGAGAAATATCCAAATATTCATTTAAGACAAGATTTTTTTTCATGATTTTAATTCCAACAGTTTTTTCACTCTACCAGGGGATAAATTGGGGTGATTGGTCAGTTCTGAGGACAAGGTGAGCGCAGAGCACCCTTGTGCGAAACGAATGCTGTCTTCCAATGTCATGCCTTCCAGCCAGCAATGGGCAAGCCCTGCCATCATTGCATCTCCCGCACCATTGGCATTGACAATGTTGATGGAAATGGCAGGTGAGCAACCCGCTATTCCCGCTATTTCACTGTAATATACGCCTGCGGTTCCCATGCTCAGAGCCAGCCTCTGAACACCTTGCTGATGGAACCAGGTTGCGGTGTCAGCCGCATCTGCCAATGTGACAATTTTGATTCCGCTGAGTATTTCTGCTTCCAATCGATTGGGTTTCAGGGTATGGATATGCGATAACCAATGGCGAATTTTCGTGGCTTTGAATGTTGATACCGTATCAACAAAGATTGGGATATTTCCTGCATGACTGAATAGCCACTCTAATGATTCTTCCGTCAAATTACAGTCAATAATCAATACCCCTGCATTCTGGATTAAGGCTTTGGATTGAGATAATAAGGCAGGCGTCAATTTTTCCAGAATATTCATGTCATTAATGGCTAACCGCATTTCTCCGCTGTCATCAATTACTGAATTGTAGGTTGATGTCGCTTCACCATATAATTTATGGAAATAATCAACATAAACGCCCGCTAATTTCGTCTGTTCGAATAATGTTTTGCCATAAAAATCATTACCGACAACGGAAATTAAATAGCTTTCACTGCCTAATAAAGCGATGTTATGGGCAATATTGCGGCCAACGCCCCCCGCCGTAGATTGAATTTTCCCCGGATTAGAATCTTCATAGATTAATTCTGCGAATGCATAGCTGGTAACATCCATATTGGCTGCACCAACCGTAACAGCATACCTATTGTCAGACAGAATATAGCCTTTACCTTTTATATGCCCCTTCTTGCTCAGGTTCATAATATGCCCCGCAACACATGAACGACTAATTCCAAGAATATCGGCAATTTCTTGCTGCTGAATAAAAGGATCTCGCCTGAGGAGGTGCAATATCTGTTTTTCCCGATTCGCCATTTCATGTCCTTACTTATGTTTTGAACATGAGACTTTTCTATGGCATCACTGGCAGGCAGTAAAGTGCATTTACATTATTTGTTGTCATTATGGGAAAGCGATCGTAAGTCTCATGAAAGGCTTTTTACATTGGATAAATTTGACATAAATCACATTTAATTAACTTATAATTTACAATAGTAAGGAATTTAATTCTTATTAGCCGAACCAGTAATAATTTATTTAAGTTATAATAACAATAAAAACAATCATATTGATAAAATACAAAACTAAACAAACATTTGTTTGTTTCTCCAAAAATGTTGATTTTTTAAACAAACGGCGGGTTGCTTGTTACATCAAAAGGTGAGTTTTATCACAAATCGATCTTGATAAGAAATCAGCAGGAATAGTTACTGACTCCATGCACAATTGCGTCGAAAAATCGACAAACCAGCCGACAATAGACACAAAAAAGGGGCTGAAATATCAGCCCCCTGTGATACCAGCAAACTGACGTCAATCATTTTTCTCCAATGGGAAAGGAGCAGGATGTTTTGTGTTGTAGTTAAAAGTATACATAGCCGTGACGATCATCATCACAACCAGCGTCCATACAACTTGTTCAGCGCCTGTTCCCATCACGGCCCAAATACAGTAGGCAAAGGCAATAAAAGTGATCACGATGTAGCGCGGTTTTTCCTGTCTGAAATGCCCATGCCCCAGTAACAGCAGGGCTGCGCAGGTATACAGATAGGGTATCAGGGTAAAAATGACTGAAACGGAAGAGACCAGCCCAAACTCTTTCGCCGCATTCGGGGAAATGCTGCTGAATTGGAAGAGAGTCATCAATACACCGAGGATCAGCAGGCCAGCAACCGGGGTTCCCTCCTTGTTCACTTTGCCAAAAATAGCAGGAAACAGGCCATCATCAGCGGCAGCCTTAGCGGTCTGTCCAGCGAGCAACGTCCAACCGCCCAGCGATCCTAAACACCCTACCGCCGCACAAAATACAACTATCGCTCCTGCTGTATCACCCAGTGCCAGTCTCGCCGCATCACCAAAAGGCGAAGATGAGAGTTTCAGCGCGGCATTCGGGATCATGCCCATAATCACACTGCTGGACAAGATGTAGCATACGGCAGCGATAAGTACGCCCCCGATGGTCGCAATAGGCACGTTGCGTTTGGGGTTTTTGACCACACCTGCGGCAACCGAGGCACTTTCAACCCCAATGAAAGACCATAACGTCACATTTAAAATACTTTGGATAGCCCCAAAGGTATTTAGCCCGCTCACGTTCCACGCATCCATATACGTTTTACCGCTGAACCAGAACCAACCGAATACAGCCGTCGCCACTATCGGGATAAGTGCCAATGTTGTAGCAACAGCCTGTACTCTGGTAATGACATGCGGCCCGATAATATTCAAGAAGACAAATACCCACAATATCGCAATGCAAGCCATGGTCAAAATTACTGGGTCTTTCAGGATGGCGAAAAAGTAACTGAGATAACCGACGCCAATCACCACCATCGCGATATTGCCGATCCAACAGGCCAGCCAGTACAGGACGTTGGTCTGGTAGCCCAAAAATGGCCCAAAGGCCCGTCGAGCATAGGCATAAGAGCCTCCCGGGCTATCATCCAGTGAAGAGATCTTGGCATACACCATAGATAGCCCCACGGCACCGATGATCGTGACCAGCCATCCGAGAATGGCAATGCCTCCGGTGGAAGCCAGGCTGGCGGGCAGGAGAAAAACGCCTGATCCCATGATATTGCCCGCGACCATCAACGTAACGGGGATCAATCCGACTTTTTTCGTCTCTGAAACCGTAGTCATAATTTAGCTTCCCGTTCTCATTTTTTTATGCACATAACGTGATAAATACCGTTGATAACCTCTGTTCCTTCCGTTTCATGCTCAAATCCGGGAAATTCGTGATCCCATTTTTGCAGGGCATGTAAGTAACCTATTTGCGGGCCGGTTTTATCTCCGAAGTTTTCCCCTGAAAGCAGCATCGGAATGCCGGGAGGATATGGAATGATGGAGTTGGCCGCAATGCGGTGAGGAAGATCGTCGATCGCCACCATTTCGACGTTGTTGGTCACAATAGCCTGATAGGCTGTCCGTGGGGTCATCGCCATTTCCGGCAGACCGGAATACGCGTGATTTAACTGATCGCCCGGATTATTCTGACGCAAATAAGCGAACATTTTATCGCCCAACGCTTGCAAACCTAAGTTGCCATACACTTCCTGATGTTGATTCACCAGCTCAGGCAAAACCTTGCTGAGCGGCGTATTGGCGTCGTAATGATGTTTGAAAGAAAGTAAAGTATTGAGCAATGTTCCCCATTTTCCTTTGGTAATCCCCATTGAAAACAGGAACATAATTTGAAAATCGGTGGTTCGGGTTGGGACGATACCATGCTGGCTTAACCAGGCTGTCACCAGCGCCGCTGGCACACCCTGCTTCAGCAATTGACCATTATCTCCCATGCCCGGTGCCAAGATACTGACTTTGATTGGATCAAGCATACTCCAGTCATCGGGCAAGTCTTCAAAACCGTGCCAACTGTCTCCCGGACACATAGTCCAGCAACTTTGTTCTTTGGTCAGTAAGTCTCTTGGTGCATCTTCAAACGCAATTTTTTTGCCCGTCGCGGGATCGGTGACTTTTTCCTGATTCCACGGTTTAAAAAACCAATCGCCCTTTTCGTTGAAATCGCGATGCAAGCGAGCCAATGCCTGACGAAAGTCTACCGCTTCCTCAATCACTTCTTGCGTCAAAGAATAACCGCTATTGCCGTCCATCATGGAAACCGCGATATCGTTTGAAGCGCAAATCGCATAGAGCGGTGAAGTCGTCGCATGCATCATATAGGCTTGATTAAATCTTGAAAAATCAATGGGATTGCGACCATTCCGCACATGAATGAAAGAGGCTTGTGATAAGGCATTCAGCAACTTATGGGATGAATGGGTGGCAAAAACAGTCGGCCCCGTATGACTCTTCGGATCACCGCGCATCGCGTAATGATCATGATAAATCGGGTTAAAGCGCGCATAACCGTACCATGCTTCATCAAAATGTATTCTATCAACACTTTTATCCAGTAATTCCTGTACATGCCTGGCGTTATAACAGACCCCATCATAGGTACAGTTTGTCACGACGCTATAGGCGGGTTTACGGCCAGCCATGCCTTGAGTCAGTGGGTTCTGTTTCAGTTTTTTCTGGAGTGTTTTTGTCTGCATTTCCTGCGGATAGATAGGACCAATGATGCCATAACGATTACGGCTCGGTAGCAGATAGACGGGCTTTGCGCCTGTCAGGATAAGCCCCTGTTCGATAGATTTATGGCAGTTACGGTCAATGACGACGACATCGTCTTCGGTCATGCAGGCTTGCATAATCGTACGGTTAGAGCCTGATGTTCCTACCACAACGGAATAAGAGTAATCAGCGCCAAAGACTCTGGCCGCATTTTTTTCACTTTCGCCAAATGCGCCGGAGTGATCTAATAGCGATCCCAACGAAGCGCGCTCAATTCCCATATCGGTACGAAAGAGATTTTCGCCATAATAATCATGATAAAGACGACCGACAGGAGTTTTATTGAACCCAACACCGCCCTGATGCCCCGGCGCTGCCCAAGAATACTCATAGATTTGGCTGTATTTCATGAGCGCGGCCATCAAAGGTGGTAATAATTGTTGACGATAACGCCGCATTGCCGCCATTGCCCTGCCTGCAATGAAATCGGCAGAGTCTTCAAGTATCCATGCAAATTCGGCCAACTGTTCCAACAATTCATGATTTAGCAGAAATACGGTTTTTTCCCGATCACTTAATAAAAATACCGGCACATTTTCTTGGCGTTCAAACAATTTATTTAATAATCGCTGTATTTCTCGATATAAATCATCATCCATCAATGCGCAACTGACCATTAAGCAATCGAACGGCTCATTGGATGCAATTATCGTATAACTATCATCAAATGAGTCGGCAATAACCACCTCAACATCTCGGTCGGTTAATTTATCCGCCAACCGGTGTACGGCATTTTCAATATAATGACTGTGATATCGTGTACCCACTTCGTTCTTTGCTATCAATACCTTCATGACCTTCTCCTTACTCTATCCCTACTCAAACTGACAAAATAAACTCAGTGTGACTTGGCAATTGCCATTAAATGATTGATACAATCAAGAAAATTTAAGTCTCAATCACGTAATGACATAAGTTAACTATTCGTGTACACATAAATTTTTGTGTTTAAAATCACATTAATAAAATATAGTGGCTATTTTTGATTATGCAATTCAGGTGTCTGAAGGAAAATTCTGCTTGTTGTATTTCGCGGGGTCTGATGCCATACATATTTGAATAATAATAATGAATAACACTTACTTTAATCTTTATTTGTGATTGGTTTTTTTGACTATTTTCATATGATTTAATTTATTTCTTACATGATTTTATAATCATATATTATTTTTTCCTTGTTAATTTTTTATTGAGCCAATAAAATTTCCGAAATCATTAGAAAAGAATAACTAAATGAAGACCTATAATATCGAAATATCTCACCGTTCTATCGGTGATAATGACAATCGTAGACACAGGTGTGAATACTTTAGTGGTTATAATTTTGCCGGAGGTGGAGCCTATATCGATTTTAAAAACATGACGTTACTGGTTATCGATATCTGCTTGTTATTATCGATAACCCACTAACTTTCAGCAGGAAACAATCATGCGTATCATTGCCGTAAGACATGCAGAGACACAATGGAATCTTGACAGAATCATTCAAGGTCATCTGGATAGCCCCGTGACTGAAAAAGGATTTCGTCAAATCGCTTCATTACTGAAGGAAATAAAAAACTTTCCCATCACCAGAGTTATTTCGTCTCCTGCTGGCAGAGCTTGTACTACCGCTCAAATTTTGGCAACGCATTTTGGTTGTCAGCTTGAGACAGATGAAAACTTACATGAGCAAAATTTTGGCCTATTGGAAGGACTTTCTTTTGAACAAGCCCAAAATTGTTATCCTGCTATCACCTCCCGTCTTTTTACTGGAGAGCCAACGATAGCTGCGCCTGAAGGAGAATCAGCCATTCAGGTGGTTCAGAGGATAATGGCTTATTTACAACGTTTGGCAGTAAATAATCACGATAAAACCCTCTGTCTGGTTACTCACGGACTTACATTACAGGCGCTGATTTGGATATTGAAAGGAGGTAAATTACAGGAAGAAACGAGGCAATACGCCCATCAAAACTGTAGCTATTCCGTCATTGATATTACAGAAGAATATATCGAAGTTGTTAACTGGGGCATTGCAACTCATTTATTTTTGCGGTAATTGATATATTGACACAATATTATTTCTTTTTAAAACAATCACTCCATTAAAATAAAAACACGTAGTTTCGCATAGTAAATGCAACATCGTTACTCTGGAAATAAACATGTTCGTATCCCTTTAAATAATTCATTAGGTATTTTACCACCCCGAATTTTTCGGGGTGATTATTTAATTGGTTTACCACAAAATTTATTTCCTGATCAGAGACTTTATTAAAATCGGTCACAGTTTCACATAATAAATGCAACACTATTGCTCTCGAAGTAAACAAATACTTAGGTCAGATTGGCTCTGAGCGACTATATTTAAGTCTATGACCTAACAATCAATACCATCTAAATAAGAGAACAAACCAATGTTATTCCTTTTCATTCCGCAGCTTCCCGATCAAGTAATAAGCGTTTACGTTCAATCCCCCAGCGATATCCTGAAATGTCGCCATCCAATTTAACGACTCGGTGACAAGGAATGGCAACAGCAATTGAGTTCTGGCCACACGCATTCGCAACAGCACGCACAGCCCCCGGATTACCGATCATTTCGGCTAATTGGGTATAGCTAATCGTCGTTCCAGTCGGAATAGTAAGAAGCATTTTCCATACACGTTGTTGAAAAACTGTGCCTTGAATATCCAGTGGAAGGTTAAATGGAGTGCCTGGTTTTTCAATAAGCTCAATAACCTTTGCAACTACATTCTCAAAATCTAAGTCGCCGCCAATAAATTCAGCTTTAGAAAATTTATCTTGGAGACTATTAAGAAGTTCTGTTGGATTATCACCAAATGAAATAGCGCAAATCCCTTTCAATGAACGGGCGACTAAAATACTTCCTAGTGAGCACTCGGTAATAGCAAATTGAATTAAAGTATCCTTGCCACCTTTCCGATAGGTGCTGGGTGTCATACCTAATGAATCATCAGTTGCCGCATAAAATCGGCTACAAGAATTAAAACCGGAATTATATATAGCATTTGTTATACTTTCATTTTTGTTAATCAATTCGTTATGCATATTTTTAATACGAATAGCGGTACTATATTGTTTTGGTGTTACACCAATGATCTTCTTAAACAGACGGTGGAAAAAATAGGCACTTATTTCTACCTGCATTGAGAGTTCCTCAAGTTTTATATCTCCCCTTCTGTTCTCTATAATCCTACACGCCTTTGTCACTAAGCGCTCATTTTTTGTTGAAATTGATTCACCGTTGGGATTACATCGTTTACAGGCGCGATAGTTTTTATTTTCAGCAAGTTCACAATTATCAAAAATCTCGATGTGGTGAAGCTTAGGAATTCTCGCCGGACAGGATGGACGACAATAAATTCCTGTCGTTTTAACGGCGTAGACAAAGTGGCCGTCAGCTTTGATGTTTTTAGCCTTTATATCCAACCAACGGGGATCTAATTCAGTTAATAGAGTATTATCTTTGCTCCAAGACATAATTAAGTTCCTTAATTATTTAATAGGATACCTCAGAACTTTCTACTACCCTTTTATTTTACTCCATTGGCCTAATATCGTTAGATTAAATATCTAAATAAAGATCCCTCTCACCAAGATTTGCCTGCTTTTTAACATCCTAAAGATAAACTCGATAGACACACACTCTATTTCTTGCTTTCAAATTCAAAAATTTGAACTTTCTAAAAGCTAGAGAGCAAAAAACAGGGTGTTTTAGGTGTCTTTCGGATTTATAACAATATTGTTACATTTAACCAAAAGGATTAACAAATGAGAGCCAAACTGACACAATCTATGAAAGACTACGAGTACACATGTTCAAACGTAATGGATGCCGATTTTTACTTTAAGGGTCTTGATTATGTTAGATCTTCTTATAAGGCACTATTTTCACGGTTCCCCCCAAAGCCTCGAGATGGAACTGTTTCTGAAGATTTGCAATTCAACAGTTCAGTAACAGACAAAATACTTGATATGCGAATTCATTCGCCTAATGAACAGCTTGAATCAAAGCAAATTTTACCCTGTATTATCTATGCTCACGGTGGTGGTTTTGTAAGTGGTGATCTGAGTGTTGTTGATGCTATGGGTAGAGATTTAGCACTTGATCTTAATGTCAGAGTCGTGGCTTTTAATTACCGGCTCGCCCCTGAGCATCCGTATCCTGCTGCTCTTGAAGATTGTTGTGATGTTTATCTTTTCATACGTCAGATAGCAAAACAAAAAGGCATCAATATTGACCAAATTTATTTTGCTGGTGAGAGCTGCGGTGGAAACTGGGCGATAGCATTACCCCTTTGGCTACGAGATAATAATCTGCCACAACTGGCTGGCTCCATTGCAATCAACCCTGTATTGGATGTTCACCGATGGGCTCAAAAGAAAGTCAGCGATGTATCTAAAGCATTCTGTGATGAAATGCATTTTTTTACCACGTCATATCTTGGCCAGAATGAAAAGAAACTCATCCAATACGCATCTCCGTTACTCGCTGATAATCTTTCCGGATTACCTCCTGCTGTATTTTGGTCTGCTGCCATTGACCCGTTGTCTGATGATGTCAGAGCACTATCAGATCGTATGAAACAAAACGGGATTAATGTTTATGTCAATATTGAAGATGAAGCGATACATGGTTGTTTACGCGCAAGATATCATTATTTATTTGCAAAAAAAGGATATGAAAATTTATTACTACTCATAACAAATTTAATTAATCTTCAAGTGAAAAATAAAAATTAGATATTTATAAAAAAATACATTAGTTAATATATAAGGAGTATTATCATGCTTAATAGTAGCGTGAGGTCATTTGATACTTGGCATTACTCCATGTTAAATGATAATGCGAGGACAATAGCTTTAGAAAGCGCCATTAAGGAATTGAATCTAAATGGTAAAAATGTTTTTGAAATTGGTACTGGCGCAGGGTTAATATCAATGATGTTTGCAAAATATGGTGCTAAAAAAGTATTAACTTGCGAAATAAATGAGCAACTATCGAAAGAAGCAATCTCAATATTTAAATTAAATAACCTCGATAAATGTATTACTTTAATAAACAAACCAAGTTCCAAAGTGATAGATGATGGAGATCTTGATTTTACGCCAGATATTATATTCACTGAAACCATTGATTGTGGTGTCATAGGTGAAGGTTTCTATAGTATTTCAGAAGATATTAAAAAAATAGCACAACCACAAACAATAATCATGCCCTATAAGATAGAACAATATGGCTATCTTGTAGAGAGCAAAGAAATATATAGCCTCAATCATGTTGCCATTGTTAAAGGCCTGGATCTATCGCCACTTAATCGTTATAGCACAAAAAATTTCTTCCCTGTCAGATCCCATCTTTACGAAAATAAATTGCTAACCCCTCTCACAAATATAAAAAACTATGACTATTTAACCGAGATTTCAACAACAGAAACTTCGACATTTTCAATAAATGAAGAAGGTATTTGCTATGGCATGTTGTCCTTCTTTGTCGCCAAATTTGGATCATTCTATGTTTCAAATAAAGCCGGTTTACAAAGCCATTGGCATCAGGCATTTCATCCCTTAAATACGCCCAAGAAAGTTTTAAAATATAAGCAATATCATGGGTCGCTGGAACGTGACGGAAAATTCACACTTGAGGAGTTTTAAAATGAATAAAAAATCTATACGTGATTATAAAAAAAATGAAAATTTCAACGACATTAACATAGGTAGAGATGCTATTCTTGCATTTGCTGATTCAGAACAATGTATTGATAACGGAAATCGCTACGAAGAACAATTTTATGGTCGAAGAATAAGACCACACGTCCTTAAATATATTGATTTTTCGAGTCCTTTAACCAGAGATAATATCTTAACATATAGTGCATTCGCTGCAAATAGAACTCTTTTTACCATGAATGAAATGGATTTTTTAATGCTTCCTGAAATGGATAAATTCATCTGGGATGACTATCAAAAATTTTATTCTGATGAGCGTTTTATTACTTCTAATGCAGGCATTCGGCTTTTGGAAAAATATCTTTTCTCATTCCTTGATGATGAAATAGGTATTACTGAAAACTGGAATAAAGAAAGAGTCAAAGAATATTTTTTCTCATTCGCAGATGAATCATTAAAATGCTCATCTCTCCCATCCGCCAATGCCATTTTAACTTCAATAGATCCTATTACTACATCAAAAGATTGGCTAATTCAATTGGCCACAGATTTCTTAATTGAATCAAGCCCTATGGCTAGATATGCAAGTGGAAGCTATGGGGAAATTGCCAGTTCCTTATTCAAGATAATTATTGATGAACTCGGTTATGGTGATTTTTCTAAACATCACGCAACGTTATACCGAGACACGCTTAATTCTGTTAACTTAAATTCTACACCTCATTACTACTGGCAATATTATCTTAATGGCAGCTTACTATTAGCAAATTATTATAATATGGTAACAAAAGACAAAAGAAAATTTTTCCGTTATATTGGCGCAATTTATCAAGCAGAAACGTCTTTCATTACGAGTTGTAAAATTTGGAGAAACGCATTAAAAGAGGCATTGCCAAATATTAATGTCAAATATTTTAATGAGCATTGTCACATAGACATTGACCATTCAAGAATGGTATTTGAAGGATTAGTCTCACCGGCTATAGATAAATATGGTCAAATTGCAGCAACAGAGATCATTAGAGGGTTCGAAGAAGCATGTTTAATCAGTGATATCAGCGAACAAGATTTTGTACGTCAGATAAAATGGAAGGATAATGCGGAGAAATATAAACATCTCCATGACAGAATCATCATAAAGGTAAAGGAAGCCGCAAATAAAGGTATTATCCCTTGTGTTAAAATTACCGAGCCATACAATGAGTTGTCAATAACTCACTCTCATGATAGTAATGAGTTATGTCATGTTAAGTCAGGAACGATGGAGTTTTTAAATGGTTTTGAAAAATCCACAATTTTAAATGCTGGAGAAGGAATTATTATCGAACATAATCGGTTACATGGTGCTTTAATTAAATCAGAATCTTGTGATTATGAAATATATACCATAGGAGACTTAACTAAATGGGAATAAAACAAATCAATGATAGTGTCCTCATAGAGGTGAACCGATACATCTTTGCCAGAAACATTCTGACGGAAAACTGGAACATCCCTAGCATGGGAATATAATAAAAAAATCTTCAATATCAGAAGATGTATCAGCAAGTTATCATCGAGCTACGGGAAAAATTTGAAAAAAAAGAGGGTTACCAACTTTGATTAAAAGAGGAAAACATCATTCAAAAACAAAGAGGTAACTCTCAGGTTTCATACTCAGCAAACAAACCATAAAGCACAAAGTCAGCTTACTGAGCCTTGCTCAAGTCTTAAGTGACTTATTTTTGCTATAAGCGATATATTGATACAACACCATATCGCTTGAAAAACAACCTCCTCATTAAAATAAAAACATGAATAAATAAAGACATGATTGAATTTATTTTGTTATTTATAATTATTTACTTATAGACACCATTTAAAATAAATTAATCACTTTCGTTATTAATAACATAAATACCCATTTATAGTAATAAACACTCCTAATTTCAATCCATTAAATATAATGCTCATAATAAAAATTAATAATAGGCTATTTTAATATGTATGAGTGAATCAAAAAAGGAAACCATTGATTTTTATTTCAATGTGCTAATATCACACCGCTCTAACTTTTCAGAATTAATTATTATTTTCATTTGTTATCACTCGTTATTTTTAACTGACAGACACATCGTTGTTTAAATGTTGGGGGAATACCCAAGGGCGGTAGCATACCGTAAATAAAAAGCAGAAGTTATCAGAATAGTTAATTTCAATACGTAACTTTATAGCAAACGATAACGGAGCCCGATTGTGATAGAAAAATATTCTTCATGTTTTATTAAACTTAATACTGTTTCTAATCCTGAGATGCGAATATTTTGTTTCCCTTATGCCGGAGGAAGCAGTGCAACTTTTGTTCCCTTTGCCAAAAAAATCAAATCAAACGCTGAGTTTTTAGTCATACAACCCCCCGGTAAAGGCAGCAGGATCAGAGAAAAACCTCATGATGACATGAGTCGCCTTGTTGAAGACATCTATGTCAATATCAAAAGCTTACTTGATAAACCTTATCTATTTTTTGGTCACAGTTTAGGTAGCCGAGTCGCTTTTGAGCTAATCAGAAAAATTAACGCCGCATCATTACCTCTCCCTATAGAATTTATTGCCTCAGGCAGTAAAGGGCCTCAGGTTCCTGCTATCAGAGAACCATTAAGTGGGTTACCGGATAAAGATTTTATCAATGGATTACAGACGTTTGGCCGGGTTGATAAACAAGTCATCGACAATGCCGAATTATTGTCCCTGATTTTACCCGCAGTAAAGGCAGATTTTAAAATTTCGGAAGAATATCATTATGTTGGAACAGAATCTTTCTCCTGTCCTTTAACCGTGTTTGGTGGAAAAAATGATGCCATAGTCACAGAGCAAGAACTCTATTCTTGGTTAGATTTATTTGAACAAGAGAAAAAGGTCATCATTTTTGAAGGTACTCACTTTTTCATCGATGATAATAATGAACCTGTTATTGATGCGGTTCAAAATATTATCAAATCAAAAAGTTCCCAACAATATCACCGATATCCACCAACGATATAACCGTATTGAGCCACCACAGGGTAGCTTGATGCTTATTACGATTCACGGTTTATTCCTATAAACAGTAAATCAGCAGTTTATTGTGAACTTTAAACACTTTACTACCCTGTATTTTTTAATACGGGATAAGGAAACATTTTTTAAAAACTTGGGGTGTTTTAATGAGGTGGTTTTTAAATTCCTATAGTAACGATATCGAAAAAGAAATAATGAGCCATTTTGATGCACGTATCCCGCTGGCTAAACAACCGCGATATATTGTGCATACGAAATGTCGGGATGGAAAGTTATTGAAGCAAATCTATCAAATGCTTTGCAACAATACAGAAAGAGGAAAACATCTCCAGGAATATCCATTAACACTTATCGCTGTTGATACCGATAACTCATCGCTCAGTGAAACTGAAAATAACCTCAAGGGACTACCACATATCACGTTACTCAGTGCTCTCACTGAGCCATTAACGATGGTTGAGGAGATGAAAAAAGCCGGGATCAACGATCTTGAGGCCGCACTGTATATCCAGACGCTTGTTAACCATGCTGACCAACCTGATGAAGAGCCATTATCCATACAAAACTGGCGGCAGGTTCTGAATAACAATCCTCATGGTTTACTTATTTTACAAGAGCATTCTCTTCCCTCAGCGGACGCAGAGGCTTTTTTATTGTCTGCGGCTAAAGCCGGGCTTTTTACGCCCAATGCAGCCATCCGTTTTCCGAAATCAGGCAGGCTCAGTAAAGTCACTTTAAACCATTTTGAAACGCGTGATTATCAAGTCCGGCTTGCTGAAATAACCGATCTGGATGCACTCGATAAACTTGAAAAACTCTGCTGGAAAGCGGGGATTCAAACGCCCAGAGAAGTGTTAGCTAAACGGCTCAACGCTTACCCGCAAGGGCAATTTGTCATGGAATATGCCGGAAAAGTTATCGGGGTGATTTATTCACAACGCATTAACAGTGAGGCGGCGCTGAAGAAACGCACGGCGGAAGATGTTCTGGAGCTCCACCGCGATAATGGCACCATTATCCAATTACTTGCCGTTAATATCGATCCCCAATATCAGGAACGGCAGTGGGGCAACCAATTGTTGGAATTCATGTTGCAACGCTGTGCCCTTCTTCCCAATCTCAAATCCGTGGTGGCCGTTACCCTTTGCAAGGGGTTTCACAAACAAACCGCGTTGCCGATAAAACACTATATCAATAGCCGCAACGAATATGGCCGATTGGTTGACCCTGTACTGGGTTTTCACGAACGCCACGGTGCGCGTATCATGGGCCTGATACCCGACTATCGCGCCAATGATCGGGATAACAAAGGCTATGGTGTGTTGGTGCACTACGATATTTATCACCGCGTCCCTCTCTCAATCGAAACTCAACTGCCATCCGATGGTACCGATGCGGGTGACGATATGTCATTGCATGCCTCAGCGCTGAATTCAGCGCCAATAGATGTGGCGGACTCAATGACAGAGTTGTTCACCCATCTGCTGGGGAAAGATAACGAAAACGCCTTTGCGCCAAACTCTCCGATTATGGAGATGGGGTTGGATTCAGCCGATGTGCTCAGTCTCAGCGACCAAATTTCAGCCAGATTCAATCTCCAACTGCCTTCGGCTTTTTTCTTCGAGTTCAATACGCCGGCGCGGATTATCGATTACATCAAAGCGCATGCCCCGAAAGAACATGACCGTAAAGCACCTTTGATGCAAAGCAGCCCGGTTGCTGAACATTCCCACGAAACGGCTACGGTAGCAACGACGGAACCGCGTAGTGCTGAAACCCGCCACGCAGACACCAGCCTGAATACTAAAGATATTGCCATTATCGGGATGTCCTGCCGCCTTCCCGGTAACATTGAAACCCCCGATGAACTTTGGCAATTACTGCAAGCCGAAAAAAGTGCGATCGGAGAATTACCGGAAAATCGCTGGCATTGGCCATCTTCAATCAATCCCAAAGCTCAACATAAGGGTATTGATCGTGGCGGATTTCTGCCGGATATCGCCCGCTTTGACGCCCCGTTTTTCCGGCTGTCACGTAAAGAAGCGGAATTAATCGATCCCCAGCAACGGCTATTACTGGAATTGACCTGGGCTGCATTGGAAGATTGTGGTTACACCGCAAATTCATCGACATGGCGTGAAACTGGGGTGTTTATCGGTGCCAGTGGTTCTGATTATCGTCTGATGTTGGAACAGCAAGATGTACAGGTTCAGGCACAGATGGCGACGGGAAATTCAATGGCGATCCTCGCTAACCGAATTTCCTATTTTTACGATTGGCAAGGCCCCAGCCTGGTTATCGATACCGCCTGCTCCAGTTCTCTGGTGGCTGTACATGAAGCCCTGCGCGCTTTGCATGCTGGCGAATGCAGTCAGGCGCTGGTAGGTGGCATCAATATTATCTGCCACCCCGGAAATACCCTCGCCTATTACAAATCAGGGATGCTTTCAACAGAAGGTCGTTGCCATGCGTTTGATGCAGGGGCGAACGGTTATGTTCGTTCGGAAGGCGCGGTTGTTCTGATGTTTAAGCCCTTGGCGCAGGCACTGGCGGATCATGACCAGATTCATGCGGTTATCAAAGGCTCCGCCGTCAATCATGGCGGGAAAGCCAGTGGCTTGACAGCACCGAACCCCGCTCGACAAACTCAGTTAATCCAAAAGGCCTGGCGCAATGCAGGAATCGACCCAGGCAATATCAGTTATATAGAAGCCCACGGCACCGGCACGGCTCTTGGCGATCCCATCGAAATACGGGGATTGACTGAAGCGTTCTCAACTTATGCCAAAAATAATTCTGCTGCCAAGTGTGGCGTAGGTTCGTTAAAAACGAATCTGGGGCATCTGGAAGCCGCCGCAGGTATTGCGGGCCTGCTGAAAGTCATACTCAGTTTCAAGCACCAGTCACTTGCCGCGTCGATCAACTTCAAGAAACTGAATCCTGAAATTAACCTCAAAAACACGCCGCTTTATGTTGTCGATAAATATCAACCGTGGGCATCACCAGAAGAAGCGCCCAGAATGGCCGGCGTCAGTAGTTTCGGCTCAGGGGGAACCAATGCCCATGTGGTTTTGGCAGAATTTATCTCTGCTGATCCTGCTGAGCTATCCACCGCCGCACCGGTACTGATTACGCTTTCAGCCAAGAATAGAGAGCGTCTGACAGCCTATGCCACAAGGTTAGTCAATTATCTTGAGACGCAAAGCCAAACCGGACAATCGCTGTCACTGGCTTCATTTGCCTATAGCCTGCAAAGACGGTATCCCATGGAGGAACGTATCGCGTTTGCCGTCAGTTCCATGACACAGTTACGTGAATCTCTTCATCGTCTTTCCATCGGACAACCTGTCGCGGGAAGTTATCAGGGAACCGTTAAATCGGTGCCTATCACGCCAGAACGCCCAGAAACAAAATCTGATTTGTCCTGTCCATCCGGGGAACACGAGTTAAACGCCATCGGTGAAGGTTGGGTGAAAGGCGACCCTATTGATCATTGGTCAGCACTTTATTCATCATTGCCGGCATTAATCAGCTTACCCACCTATCCTTTTGCGACAGAACAATATTGGTTCCATGCCAGCGCATCTGATGATAATTGTGTGACCTCACATCATTCTCTGGTTATCGAAAACGACTCCAATGTCTTCTCGACAACATTTAGATGTCGGCTGAGTGGCAATGAATTTTTCCTGACAGACCATCAGATCGAAGGCAGGAAGATTTTACCCGCCGCAGCCTATCTGGAAATTGCCAGAGAATGTATCAGCCGCGCATATGAACATCAAAAATCATCCTCATCAGAAACAGTACATCAGTCAGAAATAGCCCTTGAGGATATTGTCTGGTTGAGTCCGGTTATTGTTGATGATCAACCCGTCAGCCTGAAAATCGACGTACTACCACAAAATGAGAACACGGCTGATTTCCAAATCTACAGCCTCGGCAATGACGGTGAACAGTTCACTTATTGCAAAGGCAGAGGCCGGTTAACAGATACGCAGTCCCGGAAAAACATCAGCGATGAAAATGGGATAAATACCCTACTTTCCGGTGTGTCAGCGATGAAATCGGCAGAAGTGTATGAAAAACTGCTGTCAATGGGGCTTCAGTATGGTTCAGCCCATCAACCCATCGATACGTTGAAGCTGGACGAAAAACAACTGCTGGCTTATCTCGATTTGCCGGAAGTGATCAGAGACACCCAAGCCGATTTTGTTCTGCATCCGAGTATTGTTGATGGCGCGTTTCAGGCGGCAACACTGTTAATGGTCGGACAGGACGATTCCAATCCGCTGATGGTGCCATTTGCCATTGGATCTGTTCATATTTTCCGGCCAACGCCGGTTACGCCACAGATTACGGCCAGATACAGTACAGGCAGCAGTGCACTGGACTCGCTGCCCAAAATAGATATCGATATCAGTGATGAACAAGGCAATGTTTCTGTCAGATTTAGCCGGTTTTGCAGCCGGAAACTGGGAAATGCTCTGTCCGCCCCCCAACCTAAACAGAAAGCACCACAGCCCTTGGTGGTAGACACTCATGTTGACCCCGGTTTACCACTAAAAACCAAACAAAAAAGTTTTGAAGATCGGGTATTGAATTTCCTGAAGCGCCAGCTCGCTGAGGTATTGAAAGCACAACCTGAGTCTCTCGATGCGGATGCGCGATTTGAAAATTTCGGCATAGATTCCGTTATGTCCATCGATTTGATTCTGGCACTGGATGACTCATTTGATGAATTGCCCGCGACCCTGTTCTTCGAAGTACAGACCATCCGCCAGCTTGGTGAGTACCTTGTCGAACATCAATTGGAACGGTTGCAAGCCATCATCGGTTTAGAACAAGCGGAAGCTGTCACCGAACCGCTTACGGCTCCTCAAGCGGCCACCGTAGATGAACTGCCGCGTAAACTGAAAATGCCGTTGCTTTCCTCTCAGGCTCCCACCACCAGCCATGTCAGCCATGACCATAACGATAATGATGACGATGAAATCGCGATTATCGGCCTGAGTGGACGATATCCCAAAGCTCAAGATCTCAATCAGTTTTGGCAGAACTTACAAGCTGGCATGGATTGTGTTACAGAAATACCTCTCAGCCGCTGGGATCACAGCCGGTACTTCGACCCGGATCGCAATCAGGCAGGCAAGAGTAACTCAAAGTGGGGAGGGTTTATTGATGGTGTCACTGAATTCGACCCTTTGTTTTTCAATATCTCACCACGTGAAGCCGAGTTCATGGATCCGCAGGAACGTCTGTTCCTACAGTGTGTCTATGAGACGATTGAAGATGCCGGCTATACCCGCGAAAATCTCATCCACACCGCCGGCAAAGGGGCCACACGCGATGTCGGCGTATTTGTCGGTGTGATGTATGAGGAGTACCAGCTTTACGGTGCTCAGGCACAAATGCAGGGTAATAATATCGGCCTTGGCGGTTTTGCTTCGTCGATTGCCAATCGTGTCTCTTATGTCTGCAACTTCCACGGCCCCAGCATTGCTCTGGATACGATGTGTTCATCATCATTGACGGCCCTACATCTGGCTATGCAGCATCTGCGCAATGAACCCGATGCGCTGGCGATTGTGGGCGGTGTCAACGTCTCAATCCATCCCAATAAATATCTGGTTCTGGCGCAGGGGCGTTTTACCTCAAGCAAAGGCCGATGTGAAAGTTTCGGTGAGGGGGGTGATGGCTATGTCCCAGCAGAAGGCGTCGGGGCTATTTTGCTTAAACGCAAAAAAGCGGCCATTGCCGATGGCGATCATATTTATGGTCTGGTCAGCGCAACGTCAATTAACCACGGCGGCAGAACCAACGGCTACACCGTACCCAGCCCGCTGGTGCAAAGAGATGTGATTGCCCGCTGTCTGAAAGATGCACAGCTCAACCCACAAGCTATCAGCTATATCGAAGCACATGGTACTGGCACGGCACTGGGTGATCCCATCGAAATTGATGGATTGACCAAAGCCTTCAATCAACTGAGTGAAACGCCGCTGATACAGACCTGTGCGATAGGCTCTGTCAAATCGAATATCGGACATTGTGAAAGTGCCGCCGGCATCGCAGGAATCACCAAAATTCTGTTGCAGATGAAGCACCGGAAGCTCGTTCCAAGCCTGCATTCCACCCGCCTGAATAGCAATATTGTCTTCGGTAAGACACCGTTCAAGGTTCAGCAGACGCTGGAAGAGTGGCGACGGCCTGTGCTGTCGATCAACGGCGAACTGAAAGAGTATTCGCGCATTGCGGGTCTTTCCTCTTTTGGAGCGGGAGGAGCCAACGCCCATGCGATTATCAAAGAGTATGTTATGGCGGATGAATACCAGAATACGTCAATCAGCAATACGTTAACCAATAATACAGCCGCACCTGCCATCATTTTGCTTTCTGCCCACAGCGAAGCTCAGTTGATTCAGCAAGCAGAACGGCTCCTCGCTCATCTGGAAAACCAGCCATTGACAGATGCGCAGTTACCCGATCTGGCTTATACCTTGCAGGTCGGCCGGGAAGCGATGAGTGAACGCATTGCCACGACGGTCAGCACAATATCAGGCTTAGTTGAGCAATTAACTCAGTTAATTGCTGACTTCGATTCCCCGTCTAACGGCTGGCTACGAGGTTCAATTCATGCAGATCATGGCAGCCTGACCATGCTCGGCCCTGATTATGATATGAAAGAGGTGGCAATCACCTGGCTGGAACAAGAGAAATATCAGCCGGTACTCAGCCTTTGGGTCAATGGCCTAAATATCGACTGGCAGCGGATTTACCCACAGGATCGCAAACCACGCCGCCTCAGTTTACCGACTTATCCTTTTGCCAAAGAAAGCTATTGGGCTGACGTGCCTTCACCCGCGCTGATGCAAGAATCTCCCGCCAACTCAGGTCTGGAAGCTTATGTGCCGGTTTGGAAACCCGTGAAATCATTTCCATCATCGCTTGCCCCCCAATTTGACAAAGGGACTTTTGTGATTGACTGTAGTGGTGCCGCCTCCGCCATGAGCACTCTGCCCAACGTCAACTATTTTGCGGTATCCGCGATTTCCTCTATCCCTAACCTCCTGCGTGCTATTGAGCAGTCAGGAAAATTGGCGCATTTGGTCTGGTGCCTGCCCAAAGGGGCTTTATCGGATTCATTGGATAATTTCATCCATGATCAAGAAAACGGCCTGCTGTTTGGTTTGAGGTTATTCAAGGGACTGGCTGAACTGGGTTATAACATCAAGCCACTTCAGTTGACGGTAATCACTTGGCAGACACAAGCGATCAATAACGAAATTCTGTGTCCTGCCCATGCGAGTGTGCATGGCTTGCTGGGTTCAGTGGCAAAAGAGTACGGCCACTGGGCGATTCGGATGGTGGATTTATCCCTCGAAGATGGCAGACAACCCCTCGAACAGAGTTTCGGGCTGCCTGACGATCCGGCGGGTAATGCTTTCGCTCACCGTCAGGGACAGTGGTATTACCAACGGCTCACGCCTGTTCCGTTACCTGCGCAATCCCCGGTGAGCAGCGCCTATAAACACAACGGCGTTTACGTTGTGGTGGGCGGTGCCGGTGGCTTAGGGGAAACATGGAGTGAGTGGATTATCCGCAACTATCAGGCACAAGTTGTCTGGTTTGGCCGCAGAGCCAGCGATGCCGACATTCAGGCAAAAATCCGTCGATTGGCGTCACTGGGGCCGGCACCACTTTATCTACAGGCTGATGTTTCTGATCGTGAATCGCTCGATAACGCGGTCAAACAGGTACATGCGGCCTACGGTAAGGTGAACGGTATTGTCCATAGCTCTCTGGTGTTGAATGACCGCAGCTTAAGCAATATGGATGAAGCCAGTTTCAGGGTCAGTATCGCGGCAAAAATCGATACCAGCGTCAGGATCATACAGGCCTTTGATCATGATCCTTTGGATTTCGCCCTGTTCTTCTCTTCCCTTGCCAGTTTCAGTAAACCCGCTGGTCAGTGTAATTACGCGGCCGGGTGTTTGTTCACCGATGCTTTTGCCCACTACCTCTCTCAAGTGAAAAATTACCCCGGTAAAGTGATCAACTGGGGCTACTGGGGCAGTGTCGGCGTTGCTGTGGACGAAAAACTACGGACGCGTATGCGGGCTTCCGGATTGGAATCGATTGAACCCGCCGAGGGAATGGCCGCCCTTAATCACTTACTGGCAGCCCCGTTTAATCAAATGGTGTTGGTCAAGGTGAATGATACCAATGCGATAGCGCGATTATGCGGTATGGACAGCGGCTCTCAAACAACGGCAGTCAACGCTTTCCCGTCACAGGATGAGACGCCGGTCATTCCTGATACAACCCTATCTCAACATCAAGTGAATCTCATGAGAGAGCAGATATCTCCCGCATTTTCGGGCGCAAGCCTACAGCAAGAAACGGATAAAGCACGATTATCTGACCGCGTACGTAGTGCCGTTCGCGAATGTATTGCCGCGGTACTGAGAATCGATCTGAGCAAGATCCGTGATAATCAGGCATTCGCTGAATACGGTGTAGACTCCATTATCGCGGTGAATTTGATCAATCAAATCAATAAACAATGCGGTTTGTCCCTGAATACGACGGTTATTTTCGACCACAGCACCGCAGAAAAGTTGGTTTCGCATATTATCACCCAGCATGCCGATAAGCTGTCTGCGTCGTTCCACCAGCCAGTTAGCCAACAACCTGAAAAAATATCGCCCGCTCCCCAGCAATCTCTTCCTCAAGCCAAACAGGAACCCCATTCGGCACCGCTGGCTGATCACGATGCAGTGGGAAGCTATGCAATTGGAAACTATGAAGCAGGAAGCCCTGAAATCGGAACCTATCACCGTGTAGAAATCCGTGGCCCCGGAACCCTCGATGATGTGCATTTGGTTAAGGCCGGTTTAGCGCCGTTAGCCAGTGATCAGGTCAGGGTGGCGGTTAAAGCCTATTCACTGAACTTCGGTGACTTACTCTGCATTAGTGGCCTGTACCCCACGATGCCACCTTATCCTTTCACGCCGGGATTTGAATCAGCCGGGATTGTGGTGGAAGTCGGGCAGGATGTTGAGGACGTTACGATGGGTGATGAAGTGATTGTCATTGCCGGCGATCAGCTCGGTGGTCATGCCACTGTTGCCACCTGCCATCCAAAACAATTACTGACGAAACCAGAGGGAATATCGTTTCAGGAAGCCTGTAGCTTACCCATTGTCGGTATTACCATGCTGGCCGCCTTTGACAAATTACAGCCTCAAGCCGGTGAGACCATTGTGATTCAGACAGCCACCAGCGGAGTGGGCTTGATCGCGGTCGCGCTGGCAAAACACTGGTCTCTGGAGATTATTGCCACTGCGGGATCAGAGGATAAACTCCACTATCTACGTGAACTTGGCGTTCAGCATTGCATTAATTACGAGTCGCAGGACTTTGAAAAAGAAGTCATGGCGATCACCCACGGCGCAGGTGTGGATATTGTCATCAATACCTTGCCGGGTGAGGCTATCAATAAAGGCTTACGTAGTCTGGCTGCGAGCGGGCGTTATGTTGAACTGGCGATGACCGCGCTTAAAGCCATGAACGCCGTCGATCTCTCCGTTCTCAAAGATAACCAGAGTTTCCACAGTATCGACCTGCGGCGTCTTGGCAAAGCCAGACCAGAAAAAATCAGGGCATACTGGCAACAACTGATTGGATTGCTGGAGGCAGGTGTGATCCGGCCAACCCTCAGCCAAATCTTGCCGATTGAGCATTTTAAAGCCGCTTATGCTCGTTTACAGGATCGACGCAATATCGGCAAAGTCGTCGTTGAGATCAGCAAGCCCTATCAATATCAGGGTAAATCGACTCCCACTGTGCAGGATCCGCTCTCAGAGAAGATAGCCATTATCGGCATGAGTGGCCGTTTCCCTCAATCTGACAATCTAACCCAACTTTGGCAGCATCTGGCGAATGGGGATGATCTCATCACGGCTACAGATCGCTGGCCGTTACCTGCCCAAGATGAAAACGGACGCCCACTGTGTCGGGAAGGTGGATTCCTCACCGATATCGACAAATTTGATGCCCGTTTCTTCAATGTGTCAGATAGTGAAGCCACTTATATGGACCCACAACAGCGCCTGTTTTTGGAAGAAGCCTGGAATGCGCTGGAAGACGCCGGCTATGCGGGTGTCCAGAATGGCAAGAATCATTGTGGCGTTTATGTGGGATGTACCGCCGGTGATTACTCGCGCTTGTTCCAGAGCGAACCACCTGCGCAGTCCTTCTGGGGCAATGCCTCATCGGTGATCGCCGCCCGTATCTCCTATTACCTTGATCTGAAAGGGCCAGCCATCACCGTAGACACGGCTTGCTCAAGTTCACTGGTTGCTATGCATCTGGCCTGTCAGGCATTGCGCAATAAGGAATCGGATCTTGCTCTGGCGGGTGGTGTCTATGTGCAGTCCACAGCCGAATTTTACCGAGCCTCAAACCGCGCCGGTATGCTTTCCCCCACCAGCCGTTGTCATACGTTTGATGAAACCGCCGATGGTTTTGTTCCCAGTGAAGGAGTCGGTGTTGTTGTACTGAAACGGTTGAACGATGCCTTAAAAGATGGCGATCATATTTATGGCGTTATTCGCGGGATGGCCATCAATCAGGATGGTGCCACCAATGGCATTACCGCGCCAAGTGCCGCCTCACAGATGGAGCTGGAACGGCAGGTTTATGACCGCTTCAATATTGATCCTGCGGATATTCAATATGTTGAAGCACATGGCACCGGCACTCGGCTGGGTGATCCGATTGAATTGGAAGCCCTCACAAAAGCCTTCAGGCAGGATACAGACAAAACCGGATATTGTGCCATCGGCTCGATTAAGAGCAATTTGGGACATACCATTACCACGGCCGGTGTGGCTGGCGTACTCAAGGTCTTATTGTCGATGCAGCATCGACAAATCCCGCCATCCATTCACTATCAGCGTGGCAATCCAGATATTGATTTCCACAATAGCCCCTTCTATGTCAATGACACGCTGAAACACTGGAATACGGCGGAAGGCAAAAAACGTCTCGCGACGGTCAGTTCATTTGGTTTCAGCGGCACCAATGCACATATGGCGATAGAAGATTTTGCCGGAACACCCAGCATCATTGCCAATCCAAAATCCGATCATTTGATCGTGTTATCCGCACGTAATCAACGTCAGTTAACTCAGGTAGCCAGACGCTTGCTCAATCACCTGCGCCAGCGACCTGAAACGGATATCAGCCATGTTGCGTTTACGCTGCTGCTTGGCCGCCGTCATCATGAATATCGCCTGGCAACCGTTGTGCGAGATCTCAATCAATTAACCGAGCATCTGGTGCAATGGTGTACCGATCCGCAGACACCGGCCTTTTGGCTTGGGGATAATTCGCAGGGGCACCATGCTCAACCGGAGATCAGACAGAAAGGGCTGCAAGCACTTGCACTGTGTCAGGCGTCTTCTCTGCCTGAACAATACCGTGCGCATCTGGCGACGATTGCCGAGCTTTATGTTCAGGGCTACGACCTGCCTTATGAAAAACTGTTCAAAGGCAGTAAGCCTGCTCGCATTTCCCTGCCGACGTATCCCTTTGAACGGCGCAGATACTGGGTCGAGACTACGGTTCACCCTATTAGTCAGGCCGCTCATATCCCGCAAGCGCCGGTCATTCAGCCGCCGTTGTCTGCAACCGGAAGTCAGGATACGGCTCATGTTGAACCGACTTATCACCGTCACGGTGGTGGGAATAATGATCCGCATAGTCATCATGGTGATGCCCAAGTGAATAACAAACCCGCTATTTTGAATGCCGTAAAAACCATCATTAAAGATGTCTCTGGTATCCACGAGAATGAGATCAACGAGCACGTCAATATTTTCCAAATCGGTCTCGACTCCATGATGTTGATGAAAATCAAACAAATCGTAGAGAGTGAGTTTGGCGTCGATGTTCAGATGAGTGAGTTTTACTCAAAAACCGATAGCGTAGATAAGCTCGCCACCTATATCAGTCATCATGCCGTTCAACCATCAATATCTGATAACGCCTTACCGGATCATACATTGCCCCGCTTTCCTGACGAAGCGCCTGCAACGATCACTCATACACAAGCGTATCGGGGCGACAACGCGACAGGGAAAAAAGAGATGACGACCATGAGCAATAATGCTGAGAAGCCACACGCTTCCCATACACTCACATCACAACAGCAGCAGTTTATTCAGGACTTTATCTTGCGCTTCAATGCGCGGACACGTTCATCCAAAGAGTTTATTGAGCAGAACCGTTCATTTCTCTCTGACTGGATCAATGTGCTGGGATTCCGTCATGACCTGAAAGAGCTGGTCTACCCTGTCGTTGCCCAACGTGCCGAGGGTTCGAAGTTCTGGGATGCCGACGGCAACGCTTATGTCGATATCGCTATGGGGTATGGCGTCAGTTACTTCGGCCATAATCCGGCGATGGTGAAACAGGCTTTGGAGCAGCAGATCCAGATCGGATTCCCTCTGGGGCCGCAATGTGCCACCGCAGGCAAAGTTGCTGAACTCATCTGCCAGTTGACAGGGGCTGAACGCGTTGCTTTTTCCAATACCGGCACAGAAGCTATCATGACAGCCTTACGGCTGGCTCGCTGCGTATCACGCCGATCTAAAGTGGTCATTTTTGAGAACTCCTATCACGGCTTCTATGATGGCGTTCTTGCCACGGCAGCCGGTCAGCGAGTGCTCCCCGTCGCGCCGGGTATCTTGCAAAATCAAGTCAATGACACCGTGGTGCTGAAATATAACGATCCGCACAGTCTGGACGTGATACGTTCCATGAGGCACGAACTGGCCGCTGTAGTGGTCGAACCGGTACAGACTCGTGCCTTGATCCTACCGACAACGGCCTATCTGAATGAATTACGTGCCATTACCCAAGAATCAGGTATTGCGCTGATTTTTGATGAAGTAGTTACCGGATTCCGGGTTTGTCCGGGCGGCGCTCAGCAATATTTCAATATAAAAGCCGATATGGCGATATATGGGAAACTGGTGGGAGGCGGCCTGCCGATTGGTGTCGTCACGGGTATTCCTCGTTATCTGGATGGTATTGATGGCGGTGAATGGCGATTTGGTGATCATTCTGCCCCGCAAAAAGAGATGACTTTCTTTGCCGGTACGTTCTGTAAGCATCCGCTGACGATGGTAACAGCCTACACGGTGCTCAATCACTTAAAACAGCAAGGGCCGGGATTACAGCAAACCGTCAACGCGCGCATGAACTATCTCGCGGCTACCTTGAATGACTTTTTTGTCCAAGAGAATGTGCCCTTCCATATCCGTCACTTTGGCCCGACTTTCAGATTCGTTCCTGAAGGAAAGGATCGTTCGACGTTGCAACACCCCATCGCGGCTGAACTTTTTTATCACCTGTTGATGGAGAAAGGTATTTATACGTGGGAACGGCGGATATGCAACCTCTCCACCGCTCATAGTGATGCAGATATCAATGCCGTAATTCAGGCCGCCAAAAGTGCCATTGTTGAGTTGCGTTCAGGAGGGTTCCTGTAATGACATCAACAGAGTTGAAAATGGCATTGAGAAATCTGGTGGCGGATATTTCCGGCATTGAGAAAAATGATATTGCCGACGATATTCCTCTCTTTCAGTTGGGGCTTGATCCTATGACGCTTCAGCAGGTGCAAGAGGCTATTGAAAGGCAATTTAATCTCAATTTAGGCCATGATTATCTTGCTCAGGTTCGTCCAACTCTGGAAGAAGTTGCCCACATAGTGGGCAGCCTCATCAATACAGAACAGGCGAAACCATCACAACCAGAGCCAGTGGCAAACCCTATCGTCAAATCCCATGCTGCCAATGACAGCCTGCCACTTTCATCGGTGCAAAGAAGGCTTTATACCTTGTGCCAGCGGGATGGCGGCGATCTGGTTTACCACATTACCCAAACTTACCTGATTGAAGGCGCACTGGATATCGACAGGCTGGAGCGCGGTTTTCAGCAGCTTATTGCCCGACATGACAGCCTGCGCACCGGGTTCACCGTAGACGGAGAACAGATTTCTCAAACGGTGAAAGCCCGCGTTGACGCGCATATTGTACGCCGGAAATTACCGGAAAATGGCGATATTCAAGCGCTATTCCACACCTTGATTCAGCCTTTTGACCTCGCCGAACCGCCATTAATCAAGCTCTATTTGGTTGAACTGGGACATAATCGGCACGTCATGGTCTGGGATATCCACCATATCGTACTGGACGGCTTATCCGGCAATATTATCTTTCAGGAATTAATGCAACTTTATCGGGGAGAATCACTGGCACCAGTACGAGCGCAATATCGTGATTACCTCTCCTATGAACAGGAATACCTACAATCCAAACTGTTTACCGCCGATGAAACCTTCTGGCAGCAGCAATTTCTCGCGCCTCCCCCATCGCTTGATCTGCCCGTAGACAAACCGCGCGGCAAGATGCAGGTTCTGCCCGGTTCACATATCTATTTCGATTTGAGCCCATCTGAAACTACCGCATTACATGAACTGGCGCGGACAAACGGAACATCGCTGTTCATGGTGCTGCTGGCCGCCTACTACACCCTGCTGCACAGACTGACCCATCAGGAAGATATGGTGATTGGCATACCCAGCAGCGGCAGGACAAAGGAGAATATTTCGGATGTCGTGGGCATGTGCGTCAATACTCTTGCCATCAGAATGGCACCGCAGCGTTCACAAACATTCAGTGATTTTCTGGCAGAACTGAAAAAACACCTGTTTCTCTGTTTTGATCACCAGAATTACCCTTTTGAACGGCTGGTTGAGCAAAACAACGTTGCACGGAATCTCTATCGTTCCCCTATTTTTGACACGATATTTGCCTTCGAAAACGCGACAGACAGGGAGTTTCACCTTGCCGATTTGAAATTCACTGAGCTGTATCTCAAAACTAATGTCACCATGTGCGATCTCACATTGGAAACAATCGCCTTTGAGCGCGAAATAAAATGTGTGCTCCACTACTGCACGGCGTTATTCAATCAAGAAACCGCCGAGCGCTACGCTGAGTATTATCGAAATATCCTGAAAGCGGTCGTCGCCAATCCAGCGGTTCCTCTCGCTGAGATCGATTATCTACCAGCTGCAGAACAGAAAACCCTGCTGCAAAATTGGGGACGTGGCCCTGCTCTGCCGGCAAGCCAGCAATGTTTTCATGAACTTTTTGAAGAACAGGCTGCGCGAGCACCGGATAACATTGCGCTGGTCTTGGGTGAAAATCAACTCACCTATGGGCAGTTAAATGCCAAAGCCAATCGCGTCGCCCACTATCTGCGGCAACGAGGCATCAAACCCGATACGCTGGTAGGGCTATGTCTCGAACGCTCCTTTGACATGATCATTGGCCTGCTGGGGATCATTAAAGCTGGCGGGGCGTATGTGCCTATCGACCCTGCTTATCCACGGGAACGCATCACTACGCTACTGGCAGAATCCGGTATGACCCTGCTGCTCAGTCAACAGCACTTGTATAGCAAGTTACCCGTCACCCACCAAGAGATTATTTTTCTGGATTCAGACAGTAATTCGCTGGGTCAGCAAGGCTTATTGTCCGGTCAACCCACTGATAATATCGCTAAACAGGCAATCTCGCTGCATGCGAACCATCTGGCTTACGTAATTTACACCTCTGGCTCCACTGGCAAGCCGAAAGGCGTCATGATCGAACACAAAGGCTGGGTCAATCTGGCAAAATCGCAGGCCATGCTGTTCTCCGTCACACCCTATAGCCGTGGATTGCAATTTGCCTCCTTGAGTTTCGATGCCACCGCCTTCGAACTGTCCATGATATTGGCACAGGGTGCGACTTTATATTTGATTACGGAATCACAACAGCGCTCACCGGAACAACTGGACAATCTCGTTGAAAAACATCAGTTGACCCATGTCACCCTGCCGCCTGTGCTGCTGCCTCACTTAACGATCGAAAAATGGCGTTCTGTCACCACCCTGCTGGTCGCGGGCGAGTCCATTTCACCCAACACTGCGATGGCGTGGGCGCAGGGACGGCAACTGATTAATGCTTATGGCCCGACAGAAACCACCGTCTGCGCAACGGCGGGACAATTGTCACATGGGAAAATCACCATTGGTAAACCGCTGGGCAATACCCTGATCCGCATTCTTGATAACGAAGGCCGATTGGTACCGATTGGCGTAGTGGGCGAACTTTGCGTGGGAGGCACCCAGCTTGCACGTGGCTATCTTAACGACAGTGTAATCACCGCAAGGCAGTTTGTTGATCATGCTTTAGCGGCAGATGCTTTAGTGACAGAGGCTGTGAATGATGTCGCGGCACGACGCCTGTATCGTACAGGTGACTTGGTGCGCTGGCTGCCGGACGGCAATATCGAGTTTATCGGGCGGATTGATTCGCAAGTCAAAGTTCGTGGACATCGTATCGAATTGGGCGAAATTGAAGCGCAGCTTACCCGTCATCCCGATATCAAAGATGCCATCGTCATCGCACACCCAGAGACCTCCGGCGACAAACGGCTGATTGCGTATTTCGTTGCCAGAGAGGGCAGTCATCCCTCCCTTGATGTACTGCGCGCTCATTTGGAAGCCGCATTACCTCACTACATGCTGCCAAGTGCGTTAGTGATGATGGAACGTTTCCCGCTGACCCCGAATGGCAAAGTGGATTACCACGCACTACCGGAAGCGGATAGCCAGTCGCGGGTATATCAACCCTATGAGCCACCACAGGGGGAGATGGAGACATTTCTGGCGGAACTATGGCAAGAACTTCTGGAGGTCAAACAGGTCGGCCGGAACGATAACTTCTTTCAGCTCGGCGGGCATTCCATTCTGGCCACACAAGTCATCGTACGTATCCGAGCCACATTATCCATTGATGTTCTTACCAGTGTTTTCTTCAATTCCCGGACATTAGCCGAGTTGGCGGCTCACGTTACGGAAATTCGCAAGGAACAACTGGTCAACAAACTCGGTGACAACAGCAACCGGGTTGCTGAATTACTCAATGTATTGGCCTCAATGCCTGAAGGTAAAGTCCAAGATCTTTTACAGCAGTTGAAAACGGAAGGAAAATCATGACGAACAAATCTGTATCAGGGGAAACCTTATTTGACGCGCATTCACTGGGAAATCTATCAAAGGAAAAAGCAGAACTTCTTCGGCTGCTGCTGGAAAAAGAATCCGCAAACCGTGAACAGATAACGTCATATCCGCGTGAAAAAAACGGGGATTCAGAAGCGATTCGCCTGCCCACCTCTTGGGCACAGCAACGTTTGTGGTTTATTGATGAATTAGAAGGCGGAACAACGACTTATAACATCGGTATGGCGTTGCGATTACAGGGAGAACTGGATAAGGAAGCGCTGCAAATGGCGCTGGATACACTGATTCAACGCCATGAATCACTCAGAACGACTTTTGTGAATATCGCCGGTGAACCGCAGCAAGTTATCGCAGCGGAAGGACGTTTCCACTTGCAATTCATTGACTTGAGCGCTTATCCCCCATCGGAGCAGGCAGCACAGGTACGGCAGCATCGATTGAACGAAGAAGTGGAACAGAAGTTTGATCTGCAACATGACGCGCTGATCCGTGGCAAACTGCTGGTGTTAAATGCAACAGAGCATATGCTGCTCATTACCATGCATCACATTATTTCCGATGGCTGGTCAAGTTCCCTCTTCTTCCGCGAGTTCGGCGAGTTATACCGTGCCTATCACGAACACCGTGACAATCCACTGCAACCCCTTGCTATTCAGTATGCTGATTATGCCCAGTGGCAACGCAACTGGATGCAGGGAGCAAAACTGGAAAAACAACTGGATTATTGGCGTTCCCGCCTTGCGGATGCCACTCCTCAATTAGAATTACCCACAGACCGTCCTCGTCCGGCCGTTAGAAGTTATAGCGGCGAGAATGTCAGCGTTATTCTGGATCAAGCCCTGAGCAGCAAACTCAAACAGTTTGCGCAACAACGCGGTATGTCCCTGTTCATGGTGCTTTATGCGGGATGGGCAACGCTGCTGGCCCGACTCAGCGGACAATCAGATATTGTCGTGGGAATGCCGGTCGCCAACCGCCAGCGCCCAGAGCTGGAAGCGCTGATTGGCTTCTTCGTCAATACCCTGGTACTACGTGTGGCAGTCCCCGCAGACCTGCGCGTCGATGCCCTGCTTGAGCAGGTCAAGGATGTGGCCTTGGGAGCCTATGACCATCAGGATATTCCCTTTGATCAGGTGGTCGAAACATTGCATCCACAGCGCAGCCTGAGCCGTAACCCGATTTTCCAGACTATGTTCGTTTTGCAGAACGCGCCGGAAATTGAGATCTGCTTACCAAATCTGACCGCAACGCTGCAAGATAGGGTCGATGAACCTGCGGTTTTCGATCTCTGGCTTTCGCTGGAAGAAAAAGATAACCAGATCATCGGCAGCCTGAATTACGCCACCGACCTGTTTGACCGACAGACCATTCAGCGCTGGGTGACCTATTTTGCCACTCTGCTCAATGAAATAGTCGATGGAACCCAGACGCGGATTGGCGATCTCCGCTTCCTGCCTGAAAGTGAGCGTCATCAGGTGGTTGAGCAGTTCAATGCGACACAGCGCCCTTATCCCAAAGATAAACTCATCCATGAGCTGTTTGAAGAACAAGCCAAGCGCACACCCGATGCCATTGCGGCGACAACACATGAACACCATCACCTCACCTACGCTGAACTCAATAATCAGGCTAATCAGCTCGCCCATTATCTGATTCAACAGGGTGCGCAGCCCGGGGAATTCATCCCGCTGCTGATGCCCCGTAGCCTCTCCATGCTGATTGCCCAACTGGCTGTTCTCAAGTGCGGGGCGGTTTATGTGCCACTCGAACCTACGCTTCCCACCGAGCGTCGTTCTCTACTGCTCAAAGACTGTCAGGCTCGCCGAATCATTGTGATGGATAATGCCGCCACCGAAGGGATAGATCACAACGAACAGCAATGCATCAACATAGAAGCTGCCGCCAGTGCTATCGCACTTTGCGACGGTGACAATCCCGACTTATCAATAGCGTCACCCCCACCAGCTTATGTTATGTATACCTCAGGCTCCACCGGCATTCCCAAAGGGGTTATTATTCCCCACCATGCCGTCAGCCGTCTGGTCATCAATAATGGATTTACCCAAATAACGCCCGCTGACGGCATCGCCCATTGCAGTAACCCGGCTTTCGATGCCTCAACCTTCGAGATCTGGGGTGCCTTGTTGAATGGTGCGCGCATAGTGATTGTGCCGCATGCCATCGTGCTTGATCCTGAACACTTTGCCAAACTGCTGAAAGCGCACCACGTCAGTATTCTTTGGTTAACAGTCGGACTCTTTACCCAATACCTGAGCGCGTTGGAAGATGTGTTTGGCGACCTGCGCTATCTTTTGGTGGGTGGTGATATTGTCGATCCGGTTTCTGTCCGACGCTTACTGGCAGGCCGTGCGCCACAACACATTATCAACGGTTACGGGCCAACAGAAGGTACAACCTTTTCAGCCACCTACCTGATTGAAACGGTTGATGAGCAGACCACCAGCATTCCTATCGGCCAGCCTATTTCGAATACCCGCATTTATATTTTGGATGAACAACACCGCCCTGTCCCGATTGGGGTAACGGGTGAAATTTACATTGGTGGCGCAGGCGTCGCATCAGGTTATTTGAATCGCCCTGAGTTAACGGCCGAACGTTTCATTGACGATCCTTTCTGTGCTGATCCACAGTCTCGCCTGTATAAGAGCGGAGATTTGGGGCGCTGGCGGGTAGACGGCAACATCGATTTTATGGGGCGTAATGACCAGCAGGTGAAAATCCGTGGATACCGGATCGAAACAGGAGAGATCGAAGCCGCTCTTATCGCCCATGATGCTCTGAGTAATGCTGTCGTTATCGCTAATAGTGATGACCAAGGAGATAAAAAATTAATTGCCTACGTCTGCCCGACGTCAGACTGGCTGGCAGAAAAAGCCGACGCCTTCAACGCGGAGAGTCTTGAAAACTGGACGGCCATATTTGAGGATCAATACACGCAAGACGCCGTTCAGGAGACTGACGAAAACAAGATAAATAACGATTTTCGTGGCTGGAATAACAGTTACACCGAACAACCGATCGCCATTGATCAAATGGAAGAGTGGCGTACCGGTACGGTTCAGCGAATTGAAGCACTGCATCCTCGCCGATTGTTAGAAATTGGTTGCGGTACGGGGCTATTGCTATACCGTTACGCTGTCACTTGCGATACGGTTCTGGCGACGGATATCTCAACGGCCGTCTTGGCTATGCACCAACAGGAACTGAATCGACGCGGCTGGCACCATGTGGAACTGAGACAGGGTGATGCCCTCAATCTGGGTATACTGGCAGAATCCGCCTTTGACTGCGTGGTCATTAACTCAGTTGTCCAATATTTTCCCAACGCCCAATATCTGGAAAAAGTGCTCAAACAGCTACTTCCCAGCATCGAAGCCGGAGGCAAAATCCTGCTCGGCGACATTCGGAACTTAGACCTGCTGTCTGCACATATCACCGCGATAGAACAAGGCCGACTGAACGGACAAACTATACTGGCCGGTACTCTGGCAAACCGTATTCAGCGACGCTTGCAGCAAGAACAGGAACTCCTGATCAGCCCAACCTATTTTGCTCACCTGCCAGAACGCTATCCTGATATCAGCCGTGTCGATCTGCTGGTAAAACGCGGCGTGGGCGACAATGAAATGCTGCGATATCGCTACGATGTGATCCTGCATAAAAAAGGCCATGCCACAGAAAACAGGCAAGTTGATGATTTCAACTGGTTTGACTTCGACACACTGGATAGCCTGCGCAATCAGTTACAAACAGGAATCGCGGAAAAATTCGGTATTTCAGGGATACCTAATGCACGGATCAGTGATGATCTCGCCCTGACCGAAAAGCTTCGGCACTGGCCTGCCGGTCAACACATCAGCCCACACAGCACCTCCGGCAGCCTGTCTCATGAGGCGACAGAACAGGTTCAGGCATTCGAATCACTGCTTCAATACGCCGAACAGTGTGGTTATCACTGTGGCGTCACTTGGTCGCAGCATAAACCCGATCAACTGGATGTGATTTTCAGCCGCAGCGAACTGCCACCTGTGCAGGCGCGTACCGCCTATACCCAAACACATCGGATCAACTATCCGCAGATGGCAGCCATTAGCGGTGAACTCTCTGTGGCGCTTGAGTCTTCCCTGAAAGAACAGCTTCCCAGTTACATGGTGCCCAGTGTCTATATCCCACTGGAACGGCTGCCACTCACGCCCAACAACAAGGTGGATAAAAAAATCCTGCCGGCACCCAATGAAAGCGATCTGCGCCGACAGACTTACATTGCACCCCGCAATGCCATAGAGCAACAACTCAGTCAGTTATGGCAGCAATTGCTGAAACTCAGTCAAGTCGGCATACACGACAATTTCTTCGCACTCGGCGGCCATTCACTGCTGGCAACGCGACTGATCAGCGCAGTACGTAATGATTTACAGGTAGAAATCCCGCTGAGAAGTGTGTTTGAGCATCCCACTGTTGAAGCATTCTCCCAGGTCATCACGACTCAACTGGTCAAGATAAAAAGAGAGCACTACCAAGCAGAGCATCAGAATTTACAAGGATTATTGGAAGGAGATATATGAAACACGCAGCCCAAATAGTGAATGACGCTCTGGAACAAGGAATTATCCTTTTTGTTTCAGATAGCCGATTAAAATACAAAACCGACCGTGACAGCATCCCGCCTGAACTGTTAAATGAATGGAAAACTCATAAGCAAGCCCTGATCGATTTTCTAAATCAGCTTGATGCAGACAGCACCATGAATGTCCCACCGCTACACGCCATTGACCGAAACGGACATTCAGAACCTGCCCCGCTGTCATTTGCCCAGCAACGCTTATGGTTTATTGATCAATTCACTGAAGGCAGTCCTCAGTACAACTGCACAGGTGACTTCAGGCTGCGTGAAACACTCAACTTCAATGCATTCAGCGCTGCCGTGCATAGCCTGCTTGAACGCCATGAGGTGCTGCGTACTCATTTCAAGGTGATAGACAAAGAGCCTAGACAAATCACGTCTACCTCCTACGAACTGCCCATTGCAGAACATGATCTGTCTGGTCTCAATACAAGGGAACAAAAATGGCTGACCCAACAACTCTACAAAGAAGAATCCAATAAAGTTTTTGATCTCAGCGCTGATCTTATGCTGCGTATTCGGCTAATAAAATTGGCCGACAACGATCACATCATTCTTTATACCTTGCACCATATCGCCTGTGACGGTTGGTCAATGGCCATATTTTTCAACGAACTGGTTACCCTGTATCGGGCTTATTGCACAGGCAACGCCAACCCATTGCCTCCGTTGCCAATCCAGTATGCTGACTATGCTCAATGGCAACGCAATTGGTTACAGGGTAACGTTCTGCAACAACAGCTCAGTTACTGGCAGGAGCAACTGTCAGGCATTGCTCCCTTACACCCATTGCCACTGGATAATCCGCGCTCTGCGAAACAGACCTTTGAAGGGCGGCTCCACACGCAGACGATTGAGAAGACACTGACACAAGCGATAAATTCGTTATGCAAAAAACATGAAGTGACTTTATTCATGTTTATGGAAACCGCATTTAGTGTGCTGCTAAGTCGTTACAGCAATGAGAAAGATATTGTTGTCGGTACGGCTATTGCAGGCCGTACCCATCGTAACGTTGAAGCCCTGATCGGCTTTTTCGTTAATTCGCTAATCATCAGAACCGATTTATCAGGGCAGCCAACATTCAGCGAATTATTGAAAAGAAACAGTCGCACGATCCTTGATGCCTACGCCCATCAAGATCTACCATTCGAAATGCTGGTAGAAAAAATCCGCCCTGAGCGCAATTTAAATTACAACCCGATCTTCCAAATTGCCTTTATCGTCCAAAATAACCAACGGGATACAAGTATTGAAGAAGATAGCAGTATCGCCTTCGATGAGCGTCCTATCCTGAATGCCCGGTTAGATTTGGAAGTCCACATTTATGAAGAAAATGGCGAATTATCACTCCATTGGGTTTACAACACTGACTTGTTTGAAAGTGCCACCATTGATCGGTTAATAGCTAACTACAGCTCATTGCTATCGAGCATTGTCACGGCCATGCAGCGCAGTGCTGAGGCAGAACCTTCCATTGATGAAATTCTTTTTTTAGATAAAGCCGAACAACGGATCCTGCTGGATGAGTGGAATGCCCCACACGACCATTCCCAGCGTGGACGTTGTTTCCATGAAATGTTTGAGATGCAGGTCAAGCAGAACCCAAATAACACCGCGATTGTATTTGGTGACAGTGCAATGAGCTATCAGGAGCTGAATGCGCGATCCAATCAATTGGCCCACTATCTGATCGAACAGGGCGTCAAACCCGAAACGCTGGTCGGTCTCTGTATGCCGCGTTCTCTGCAAGCCGTTGTAGCCTTATTGGGTATCCTGAAAGCCGGTGGCGCTTATATGCCACTCGATCCCAATTATCCCAAGGCGCGCCTCCAATACATGCTTGAGCACAGCGGTACAGAGTTGATCCTGACTGAGCATCACCTGCGAGATGAATTACCTCTCTCGCAGCAACAAGTCATCCTGATGGATGACGACCAAATTCAGTCACATCTGCACGGTTTATCGAGCGAAAATATCCGGGTTCGTCCTGAACTATTGACGGAAAATAGTCTGGCTTATGTCATCTTTACTTCCGGTTCCACCGGTAAACCCAAAGGGGTGATGCTAGAGCATAAGGGCTGGGTCAGTTTTGCTGTCTCGCTAGCCGCCTTATTCGGCGTCGATGTCAATAGCAGAGCATTACAGTTCGCGACATGGAGTTTTGATGCCGCCATATTGGAGCTGTCAATGATCTTGACGCAAGGCGCATCGCTCCATCTGATTTCAGAAGCGCAATACCATACGCCGGCATTGCTTGATCACGTCATCGAAAAACACCAAATTACCCACGCTGTCCTCCCGCCCGTTCTGCTGCCTCACTTAGCACCCGAAAAATGGCGTTCAGTATCAACCCTGATCGTTGTCGGTGAAGCCGTCACACCAAAGATAGCCGCACAATGGATGCAGGGAAGAAAACTTTTCAATGGCTACGGCCCCACAGAAACCACGGTTTGTGTCACCATTGGGCAATTAACGGGTGAGAAAATCACCATTGGCAAACCGTTATACAATACCGTGATACGTATCCTTGATGCGAAAGGCAACCTCGCCCCGATTGGCGCCGCGGGAGAATTGTGTGTAGGAGGTATCCAGCTTGCACGGGGTTATCTCAATGCCCCTGAAATCACCGCCAGACAATTTATTCAAGATCCTTTCAGCGATAACCCGACCGATCGCCTATACCGAACCGGTGATTTAGTCCGCTGGTCTTCAAACGGCAATTTAGAATTCATTGGTCGTATTGATTCCCAAGTTAAAATTCGCGGATACCGGATTGAACTGGGTGAAATTGAGTCGGTTCTTACTGCTCATGATGCCTTAAGCAACGCCGTGATTATCGCTAATAGTCATGACGACGAGGATAAAAAGCTAATCGCCTACGTCTGCCCGACTTCAGACTGGCTGGCAGAAAACGCCGCCGTATTCAATGCTGGAAGCCTTGAACGTCTGACGGCGGCATCAGAAGATCAGGACACGCAGAATGCACACCAGGCGCATTGTGCCGACTATCCACAAATGGCGGCTATTAGTGGGGAACTGTCAGAAACACTTGAATCTTACCTGAAAGAACACCTTCCCGACTACATGGTGCCCAGTGTCTATATCCCACTGGAACAGCTACCTCTCACGCCCAACAACAAAGTGGATAAAAAAGCCCTGCCGGCGCCCAATGAGAGTGATCTGCGCCGACAGGTTTACGTCGCTCCCCGTTATCCCACCGAACAACAACTTTGCCAGATATGGCAGGAGTTGCTGAAACTGAGTCAAGTGGGTATTCATGACAACTTTTTCGCCCTTGGCGGGCATTCCTTACTGGCGGTTCAGATTACCACCGCCATAAAAGAGACGCTGACCGACGACTTTACGGTTCGCCAGCTCTTTGAAAACCCGACAATTGCCCAAATTGCGGCGATAGTCGGTGAATCAGAAAACCGTGGAGCGGCTATCGATATCCCCGTTCAGAAATCAGATAACACGCCAACCCTCATTTCCCATTGTCAGCAACTTTTCTGGTCTCTTATCCAAGAAAAGGAGCGGGAAAGTGGTTTTCACATGCCTGTTTTCCTGCTGCTGCGCGGAAAACTCAATCGCATAGCGCTGCAGAAAAGCCTGAACACCCTGTTTAATCGGCACGAAAGCTTAAGGCTCAAGTTCCACGAAGAAAACGGTCAGGTTTTCATGCAGCCAATCCATGATATGACCCTCGATTTACCCATCATCGAGACATTTCTAACTGATACAGAACGGGAAAAACTGCCGGTTGCTCTGAAAAAAATCTGGGTAGAAAAACTCAGGATACCTTTTGACTTGTATAACGGCCCTCTGATAAGAGCATCTCTGGTACCTGTTGATGACACAGGCTCCGTTCTTATACTCGATATGCATCATATTATTTCCGATGGCTGGTCGGTGAATACCATTATCAATGAACTTCGAAATCTGTATGCGGCTTATTCACAGGACCAAGAACCTAATCTTCCTCTACCCGGCCTGCAATATTCAGATTACGCTGACCTTCTCAGAAAATACCATGTGACAGAAGCCTATCAGGAACAACTCCGCTTTTGGCAGCAACAGTTATCTGATTTTACGCCGGAATACGATTTCCCGACTGACGTCAATAGAGATATGGCGGCAAACGGTCTTCTCAAGATGCACGATATCAATATTTCCACCTCATCGATGGAAGCCGCTTTACAATATTGCAAAACCCATCAGATCACGCCTTATATGTTATTTATGGCGCTGTGGCACACCTGCCTTTTTATGTATTCAGGTGTACCACAGATCATCGTCACCTCCCCTAACGCAGATCGTACTCACCGAAACAGCCATAATACCGTAGGCCTGTTTTTGAATTTCCTGATGGTCAAATCCACGATCAATCAGGAGATGACACTGAGTGACATTGTTAAACAGGTCAGTCGGACTGTTCATACCGCTCAGGCTAATTCTGATGTCCATGCTGCCGCCATTGTTGAAGCAGTAGGAGAACGGGCGAGAAACGCCATCTTCCATCTCGCATTTAATTATCTGGATTTCCCTAATGATGAAGAATGCTCGCTTACCGAACTAACAATGGAACCCATCACTATCGATTACTCGGATATGGCTTCAACGCAGCCTCTGGGAATGCTCATCACAAAACACCAGCAAGGTATCAATTACCAGATAGGTTATAACTCCGCCCTGTATACCACGGAAACCATCGATTATCTGGCAGGATTCTATGCCACTTTGCTGAATGCCATTGTTTCCGGCAGAGAAAATGAAAGCATCAGCCGATTTAACAATTCATTTCAATCTATCGTTACAGCATCTAACGATATAGGAGAATAAAATGATTGGTTTTCTATTTCCCGGCCAAGGTTCGCAGAGGCGAGGAATGGGGGAAGAATTGTTCGATGAAGTGCCAGAGTATTCGATCCTTGAGCCGCAGATAGACGCGATTGTCGGCTACTCAATGCGCCGACTCTGTCAAGAAGACACCGACAATAGATTGAGAGAAACACAATTTACCCAGCCCTGTCTCTATGTGACCAATGCGCTGCATTACTACAAAACAATTCGTGAGGGACGATCCCCCAGATATCTGGCGGGTCACAGTTTAGGTGAATATAACGCATTGCTGGCGGCAGGTGCCTTTGATTTTATGACTGGACTGAGACTGGTCAAAAAACGCGGCGAACTGATGTCACAAGCAAAAAATGGCGGTATGGCGGCTATTCTTGGCTTACCCGCCAGCCTTATCAAACAGGTATTAAAAGACAGTGAATTAAATAGTATTGATATTGCTAATTTTAATTCACCCTCGCAGACCGTCATTTCTGGCTCATTGGGCGATATCCAGCAATCCATCCCGCTGCTTGAACGTGCAGGAGCCAAAACCTGTCTGCCCTTACCCGTGAGCAAAGCATTTCACTCACACTACGTGGCCGATACTGCAACTGAATTCGCTGACTTTCTGGCACCACTGAACTTCATGGCACCTAAAATTCCCGTGATTTCAAATGTTACCGCCTCCCCTTATCCAATAGATAATGCCTCTGAATCCATCAAATCATTATTAGTCAGACAAATCACCCATTCTGTGAACTGGATGCAAAGTATCCAATTCCTAATCAATAAAGGAGTCACCCAATTTCATGAAATTGGCCCTGGCCATGTATTGACAAAACTGATGCAACAGATCCAACAGCAGCAAACTACTGAAGAACTATTAAACATAGCATAGCAAGACAGCCTCAAGGATGAGGCTAATTGCCGCAGCCAGCAAAGCGGCAACTTGAAAAATGAAGAAAATAGCTTTTATCATCCTCACAAACAGTATATTGACAGTTAATTTTTACTAACCTATTATGTTTGTGCGAATTTTGAACGCAGATAAAAATTTCAGCATTATCTGGCACATGTAAGAGACAAGTTTTTAACCAAGAAGAATATGAAGATAAAATTGCCGATAAAGATAGCGTTAATATCATAGGTAAAATATTTTGGTATTCAGTGATTGATTATTAAGGTCTTGAAATGGAAAATTTTAAACTAAAACTTAAGCACCACGTTGAACATGTCAAAAATGCAGGTGAACATTGCGCTACTGAAGAAACAACCAAACAAGCTTTAATACTGCCATTCTTAGATATACTTGGTTTTAGTCCATATGACCCACAAAAAGTAAAAGCCGAATATGGCGCTGACTTCCCTGGAGCAAAGGCTAATGAACGCGTTGATTATGCCTTATTCTGCCAAAGTGTTCCGGTCATGTTTATCGAAGCTAAAGGCTATAAGGAAAAAATAGAAAATCACTGCCCGCAACTGTCTCGTTATTTCAATTCCACCCCAGAAGTCACAATATCAGCTATCACCAATGGTCAAGAATGGCGTTTTTTTACCGACCTAAAACAAAAAAACGTCATGGACCCCACTCCCTTTTTACGCATTAGAATGGATGAAATCAGCGATGCTGATGCCAGCCAGTTATACAGATTCCGACATGATAAATTTAAACCAGAAGCGCTGCGTACTCTCGCCGAAGAGAGTGTTTATCTTTCTGCATTTACAAAAACGATAAGCTCAAGTTTACGAGATGTAGATAGTGAATTCGTCAAGTATGTGGCAAGCAAATCTAATGTGGAAAGACAGTTAAATCAAAGGTTCATTGAATCAATAACGCCACTCGTGAAACAAGCTGTTGAGAAATCAGTGAGTGCAATGGTTGTTTCAGGATTATCAAATAGACATACTCCGATTGATGAAATCCCCATTGATAAAGAACCTTCTGTCGAACATTCTGAACCGGATGAAATCGTAGATCCAAATAACCCAAATATCATAACAACAAAAAATGAATTAGCCCTGTTCGAGAAAATTAAGTCCATAATCGGCGAAGATATTGATATCCAATATAAAGATACTGAGTCTTATTTTGGAATACTTTATCAAGGTAAGTCACATAGATGGATTGTTAGATATTTTGATAAGAAAAACAAATCATATATTCAAATACCCATCGAATTAACTGAAATATTAATCAACGAAATATGCAGAGCTGGCTTAAACGTTAATAACTCAAGAATTTTTATAGAAACCCCAGAGGACATTTTACGAGTCACCGGGATCATTTTAGATTCTTTTGAGTATGCCAAAAATGATGAAAACTTCAGAAAAAAAACTTAGTCGCAAGTACCTTAGCCACCAAAATGGTGGCTCCCTCCTCTCCTGTCTGAGTACTTCCCGTCTTATATGCTTATATTAGAAATAATGATATAGCTCACATCATAGAAAAATTAATGAAAAAATAACATAGTTAAAATCAGAAACGGCGGTGCAGGAGCTCAACGAGACGCAGTGGACGAGACTGCTCACCTATCTTGACATCCGCAGAAAGGGCATTTGCGAGTGAAAACCTGTACAGTCTGGTGATAACCTGCCGAGACAATGATATCAATCCCTATAACTACTTCCGGTGCCTGTTTACTGCATTACCGAAACGCCATTCAAGCGAGTCTCTACTTGACCTGATGCCATGATATGTAGAAATCAATGAGGCTGAATAAGGTATTATTGGTTAATTAGGTGGTTACAAAGAAACAGCTATTACTTTCATAGTGAAAATATGTTGCCCCTCAGATAGAAACAAAAAGTAATTTAAACGAGTATATTTACTATAAGGACGCTGAAGCTGCTAAATTTAATTAATTTTATGGGAAAATCGTGATTAACATCACAATAATAAAACCAATAATTAGGTGCGAAATAACGGATGTATAACTATTATGAAAAAATGTATAACATCATTGAATTAATAAAAATCAAAATTTATTTTAAAATAAATTAAATATTAATGAATTTAAATTAAATTATTGGAAAAAGTCGATGACAAATATTTTACCAAATTTGGCTCATGAATTACCAGATATCATTTCCTTGGATCTATTGGATAAACAGCAAGATTTTTCACATAAAGCCCGCATTTTACTTTTATATGGTTCTAACAGAACACCTTCTTTTAGTCGTTTACTTGTCCAAGAAGCGGCTCTTTTACTGAATTCTCTAGGAGCAGAAACCAGAATCTTTGATCCCTTTTACCTCCCCTTACCAGATACTGCTGCTGACTCCCATAATAAAGTCGTTGAATTGCAACAATTGATGCAATGGTCAGAGGGTCAAGTCTGGTGCTCTCCAGAACATCACGGTTCCATTAGCGCAGTATTCAAATCACAATTAGATTGGGTCACATTGGAGACAAATCTTTCATGTCCTACGCAAGGTAAGACATTAGCAGTACTGCAAGTCAATGGAGGTGGGCAATCTTTTAACGTTGTTAATCAATTACGAACAATAGGCAGATATATGCGCATGTTCACTATCCCTAACCATTTATCTGTACCTCAAACTTTTCTTGAATTTGAAGAGACAGGTCGTATGAGAGCATCATCTTATTACAATAGACTTGTAGATGTTATGGAAGAATTACTCAAATTTACTCTAACATTACGCGACAAACGTCAATATTTTTTAGATAGATATTCAGAACGCCATAAATAATAAGGGTCTATCCTAAATAACTAAGATCATCTAGGATAGACCAATAATAAAATATTATAAGTTAAACATAGTTTCTTGTAATGAAAGTTAACATTTTTACATAAGGAAAAATAATGACATATAGCCTCAGTGTATTCAATTTACATCTAAAAAACACCTGGTATAAAAATAAGCAATCACTAAGAAGTATCAAAAAGAAATGGTCTACCATTCGATATAATTATACAAAACCGCCTAAATTATGTGGTGAGATAAATTTCAATGAACGTATATGGAGTATTCCTGGAGACATTGGAAATAATAACTGCATCGTAAGTTGTTATGATGGATATATTTATTGTTATCATCTAAAAACATTTCAGCAAATTTGGCGATTAAAAACAAATGGCCCTATTTATAGTTCCCCTGCAGTAACAAAAAATGGAGATTTTATTATCGGAGGAGAAGACTCTACTCTGAGAATGATCTCTGCTTATGGACATTGCCTATGGGAATTCAATGCTTATGACGCTTTCCATTCCACACCTACAATAGATGAAAAAAATGGAATTGTTTATGCTGGTAGTTACGATCACTCTATGTATGCCATCAATATAAATAATGGAGAATTAATATGGAAACAAGATTTTGAAAAAGACATTATAGATGACATTTATAGCTCACCAGCTTTAACACCCGAAGGAAATATTATTTTTGGAACTAACAAAACATTAATTTGCATTGACAAATTTGGTACTACAATTTGGGAAGTTACCAATGAAGGAAGATTTGAAGGTAGCGCTGCCTTAGATTATAGCATTAATACAGGTATCATAGGTACCGAAGAAAATGGTCAAATTGTTATTTTTGACATAATTACAGGTGAAATACGTGCAATCCATCAAACAGGAGGACTTATTGTTTCTTGTCCATCCATTGGATACCAACATATAGCAGCAATAGGTAGCGATGATAAAAATATTTATGGGATTGATCTTATAACTACTGATATATTATGGAAATATTACGTAGGAACCCGTTTTGTGTATACTCCATTTTCTTCCCTCCCCAATGGCGATCCAATATTTGTGGGTACAACTGATGACCCTAACCATTTTGCTGAATCAGTACATTGTCATAATCATAAAAATGGAGAGTTTCGCTGGAAAATTACCGCTCCCACAGGAACACATTCAGCACCTCTTATCACTGAAGAAGGCTATTTAATTATTGGTTCACATTGGAATAAAGTATATATTTATCAATGGGATGAGGTATAAAATGAAATTTTATAAAAAGTTAGAGAAATTAATGGAGAAATGGAGTTCACTATATGGTGCCAGCATGATCCTCCATTGGGATAAAAGAACAATGATGCCCATACGTAGCCATCTATTGAGATCAGAACAAATATCACTACTCAGTACTATGCAACATGAAATACTAGCAAGCCAGGAAATTACTGAACTTCTAAATTGCACTGATATTACCCAGTTAAATGATTGGCAAAAAGCTAATATGAGAGAAATATACCGATTACACACTATGGCAACCCAAATACCTGAAAATTTAGTAAATCGACTTACACAAGCAACCATGAAATGCGAAAAAGTCTGGCACCTTCAAGCCAATCAAACTAATCCGCAAGCTTTTGAAAAATCTTTTGAAGAATTAATTGCACTAACACGAGAAATGGCGTATTCATTTGGAGATAGTCTAAATATAAGCGCTTATGATGCACTATTAGAACAACACCAGCCTGGGCTAAGAGATCATTTCATTCTCCCTATATTCAATCAAATAGAATCATTCACAACCAACTTTACATCTATAAGAAACAGCTTACCAGAAGAAAAAAATAACTGGCCAAAAATTCCTAAAAATCAACAAAAAAAATTTATAAAAAAACTAATGTCAGAAATGAAATTTGACTTTAGGACAGGACGACTCGATGAAAGCGTCCATCCTTTTACTGGTGGAATATCCGGTGATATCAGAGTTTGTAGCTATTTCAAACCAGATAATATTATATTAAGTATTTCAGCCATTATGCATGAAATGGGACACGCCTCTTATGAAAATAGATTACCAAGACAATTTCGTGGGCAACCTGTCGGTGATTCAAGAGGAATGTGTATTCATGAAGGAATCGCCCTGTTTTTTGAAAAACAAATTGGCCACTCAAGTGAATACTTAGAATATCTATCTAAAAAACTCAATAAACAATTTGGATTCCTAAATTATTTCAGCAAAGAAAATTTACTTCATCATTTCAATATAGTAAGAAGAAGTGGAATACGTGTTAGTGCTGATGATTTTACCTACCCAGCACACATTTTTATTCGCTATAAGATAGAAAAAGAATTAATTTCAGGTGAGCTATCGGTAAAAAATTTAAATAACAGATGGCGTGATTTATATAATTTACACCTTGGGATAACGCCTTCCCTTCATGAAGGCCCTTGGCAAGATATTCACTGGGCAGCGGGTTATTTCGGGTATTTTCCTTGCTACCTGATTGGAAATGTTATTTCTTCTCAATTATTTAATAAAGCAGAAAAAGAATTTTCAATTAAAAATGAAATTAGTCAAGGAAAATTCGATAAAATACAAAAATGGCTTAGTGAAAAAATATATAATAAAAGTTCTTATTATGAATTTGAAGATCTTATCACATCAAGTTGTGGAAAAGCACTCAGTGCTGACGATTTCATTAACAATTTAAAAGAAAGATTATATTAATAACCCAAAACAGATTCGGACAGTAATTAAATATACCCGTCATCTTTCAAGTTGCAACTTTGTTGGTTGCGCTCACTCACCCCAGTCACATAGTAGCCTATGCTCCTGGATATTCGTTCACTTGCCGTCGTGCTGCACCTTGAAAATTATTGGCTATATACATGAATAACATTAAAAAAGTATGAAAATATATAAATATCACCCTGATACAAAAAATTAGGGTGATATTAAAGCAATATCGTTATATATCAATCTATATATAATAATAGACTAACTACTTGCACTACTATATTTTGAAATTGCTTTTAACCAGAAAAAACGAGTTAAAATAAGAGCACCTATGGCATACACAAAAGCCAGTAATAATGTTTCCATACTCATTATCCCCAATGCAGCCTGAGCTGGAACATTACTAACAAAGAAAACAGGTAATAAAAAACTCAACAAAAACCGTAAAGCACCCGGATACGCGCTGACCGGAAAACGCCCAACATCCATTAACGAATAACAAATAACCCAAACGTCTGACACTTTAGTAAACCAAAAGGCAATCAGATTTGAACACATAAACAGGGAATAGAAAATACAAGCACCTAATAACAAAGCAAAATTAAATTGTAAAAAGTTCCAAACCGTTAACGCATCCTGCTGAGACATTGCTAATAAGACAACCACATAACCAACAATAAAATTAGCACCATCCCATATATTAAAACGATGAAAACTAATAAAAAACTGAGTATCGACAGGACGAATAATAATTTGATCCAAATCTCCACGCCTAATATATTCAGAGAGCGAATGAACGCTTGGAAATAACCAACTATCAATCAAAGACTCAATAATGAGTGTTACCCCCAATAAAGCTACCATCTGATAGTAAGTCCAGCCACCAACCTGAGATACTTGACCGAAAAATCCTGTCAGTACTAATAACGCCAACAAACAAGAAAGACTCGAGTTGATTAAATTTACTAGAGCATTAAAACGAAATTCAAATTCTAGCAAAAAAGAATGTCTTAGTAAGACTAAAAATAATGAAATATATCTCATTGCATTAAGCTCCAGATGCTGAATATTTTTTTAGTCCTGCATTCCATAACAATACCCTGATACATGTCAGTAAAATGACCCAAAATAGTTGCACTCCAAATCCAATCAACAAGAGGAAGCCATCCAATTTTCCTAATATTATTTGAACCGGAAAATCTAATGCTGACGCAAAAGGTAATAATTTCAACCATGAAGCAACATTCTCCGGATATAAATCAAGTGGAATGAGTACCCCACCTAAAATGGTATAAAGCGCCCAAAGCAATGGATCGAATGCCATCGAGTTACTGATCCAGAATGCTAACAATCCAAGGCAATAATAGAGATGAAATATAATAATCCATGCCAAGGAAAGAGCTGGAATAAAAATCAATAAATTTCCAATATCCAAACGATATAAGTTACCTGTCAGTAAAATACCTGATATAAAAACCAGTGAAATAATAGGTCCTCTGACCATCATTTCCCCTACATGATCAGATACATAATTATAGAGAGGAGAAACTGGCCGCAGAAGTAGCATCGATAATTCACCACGTCTAATATCACGATCTAAACGCCGCATAACCCAAATTGCCGTTAACTGACGAACGAGATAAATTGAAAGAAAATACACTGCAAAATCACTTGCAGTATAACCGCCAATTTCACCTTCTTTTGCTAACCCTAACCAAACAAACATCACTGCTATAGGCATAATACCGCCTAACAGCCAAATAATGGACTGAGCACGATACGCAATGACTCTTGAAAAAGATTGACCAATAAGCACCCACCATAACAGCAGGCTTCTCCTAACTTGCTTCAACATCAGTTTCACCATATGAAGATAAATATCTTTCCAAAACCTTTTCAATAGGCTCATCATGAATAGAAATATCAAGTATGATTTTTTCTTCCATCAACTTTGCAACCACAGAAGGAAGCAAATCTCGCTCTACAGTCAACTCAATACTTTGACCATCATCGGAAGATGAGTTAATTAGAGATCTCAATTCTGGTTTTATCGGACCTGAGATGGTAGCCTTTAGGATTTTCTTTGGTGAGCGCTTTTTAATTAAGTGTGATAATTTTCCATCATATACAATCCTACCTGAATTGATAATAATGACTCGCTTAGCAAGCGCTTCAACATCGGCCATATAATGAGATGTCAAAAGAATAGTTGCATTGTTTATTTGATTATAATGAGCAATAAATTCACGAACTGAACGTTGCATATTGACATCAAGCCCAATAGTTGGTTCATCTAAAAACAATACAGATGGTTTATGCAATAATGACAAGGCAAGTTCACATTTCATCCGCTCGCCTAATGATAAATGGCGGACTGGTCTATCAATCACTGAATTCAGGGAAAGCATTTCCACAAGTTCATCGCGATAATTTAAGAATTCTTTTTCATTAATGGAATAAATAACTTTATGTAGTATAAAAGAATCATTTGGTGTTAGATCCCAAGCTAATTGCTGTTTTTGCCCTGCTACAAATGTTATAGATTTTAAATATTCGTTCTTGCGTTCATAAGGAGTATAACCTAATACTTGGATATGTCCTGAAGACGGTTTAATAATACCAGTTAACATTTTCATTGTGGTCGTTTTTCCTGCTCCATTAGCGCCAAGAAATCCTACAATTTCACCTTTGTCAATGGAAAAATTGATTGATTTTACTGCTTCTACTACCGCATATTCTCTTTTAATAAATGATTTTAGGCTACCTAATAACCCTGGACTTTTAGTATAAACCTCATAGGATTTACATAAATTATTTACTTGAATAATGGACATTATTTGAATCTTTCCGTTTGTATTTTGGTACACATATTAATTGCCCATCAGATCTTTTAGCTATTACAAATCCATATAATTTGAGGGCATTATCACAAAAAACATCTTTCCAAGCTTCTTCGGGTACCCCCTGACGAAAAAGATCGAGATAGGATTTTAAATATACCATCGGCCAGCCAGAACCAAAAATTAATTTTTCCGAAGAACCAAGATAATCAATTATCCAAGATAATGGTTTTGAGATCAGCCTCTTTGCTCGTTCGTCAGAACATGCTTTTGTGTCTCCATCAATCAGTGATGAACCTTCTAGAAACACATTGGCATTTTTAGCGGCAACAACTGCTGCACTTTGAAACCAAGGATTTCCCGCATGTACCAGAACAAAATTGACACCTGGATAATCAACCGCAATTTCGTCAAAAGAAATAGGATCTGCATACTTAACCTTAGCATGCGGCCAACCTGGATCACCGCTATGAAACATTATCGGCACTTTTAGCTTTTCAGCGAGAATATAAAGTGGCTGGAAAAATTCATCAGATGCATACCGATGTATAAAACCAACATTGATTTTTATTGCGTAAATCTTGCCAGAAAGAATATTTCTCTCAATTATATCAATTTTATAATTTAAATCCCTTATAACAGCACAATGGTAAATCCCATATTCACTCAAATCACCATGGTTTTGTGAAGGTACTGCAGAGTCTGACAAAGCTCCAACAAAATTGATCCCATTTATTGATTCTTTAAAGGAGTCTAAACTTGATATTATCCCACTAAAATGGTCTGGCGTACCTTCAAATTCGGTATGAACATGAGCATCAAATACATTAATATCAAAGTCTTTCATTTTATCCTCAATAAAAAATGTGTGTCAGTTTTATTCCAGTAACCGTCGATTAATATCCTCGGCATAATCAAGCGCACCCTTTCCTTTCACTATATGTAAGGCATATCCTAAGCTTGGATCAACTTTTGTATAAAAACCTTGTTCGGTATAACCTTCTATAAGAAATCCACCCTCTTTCAAGTAGTTCAATGAAATTTCTATATCAGAGGATAAAAGCTTTACAGCACCTAATCTAGCACCCTGGCTTTCATCTAAATTAGGTTCAACACCAAAATAGGCATAAAACTCATCAGGATGTAACCAATATAGCTGCTGTATGCCTATAGATAATGTTTTTCCTTCAGATTTATAGCAATCTCCTATCAAAGAAAGAAAGTTGTACCAATATTCCCTATCTTCGATAGGCGTATTTGTACAAAAATAAAAACCACAAACTCCATAAATATTATTTTGTCCATAGTTTATTTCTGCCCATGAAGGCTTTCGTAAAAGATATTGTATAAATTGAAAATAACATCCTGGTGTATAATGCTCAGGAATATTCAAAATAGCCCATGCCGCTTTTTCCCACCCTTGCATATTAGGAATAACGTACCTAATATCAGCAACATCTTGATAAAATTTTTTCAGTTTATTTGCACAATTTTTAATCTTTCCTGTCGCAGCAACTAACGCATAGGGATAACCAAACTTTGATGCTCGCAATTCAGTAACAGTACAAGAAGATTCAAATTGATACAGGTCAATAATCTCAATCAATTCCAGATAAGAACCAGTAAAATGGATGAAAATACTCTCTTTTCCACCATCATGCTGCATGCGCTCAGAACTAACCAAAAAACCAGATCGATTTAGCAAAGAAATGGCTTGTTGTCTATTTCCAGTCGGAAGAATACTATAACAGTGATCTATCAAAGCAATTGCCACACATCCCCCTTTTTCCTGAATATTCCTAGAGTCGGTCAAGTTCCTCTATATCCGTACTACATAAAGAAACATCGACTGATGCTAATACTATCTTCAATTGCTCGATACTATTAACCCCTACTACAGGAGCAACCACACTAGGCCTTTGCAACAACCATGCCAAAGCAACTTGCGTACAAGTTATTTCATTTTTTTCAGCAATTGCCTGAATAAGATATAAGACTTCCCAATTTCTTTCATTATCATAAAGTGTTCTCACATCCTTTTCTCTGAAAAATCCATTATTAATACTTCCTCGATTATATTTACCCGTCAAGAAACCTTTCGCGAGTGGAACATAGGGTAACATGCCAATTCCTTCTTCCTGACATAATCCCATAAGCTCAGATTCATATTCATCTTTTTCTAGAAGATTATATTTTCCCTGTACTGTCACATAGGGGACATAACCACGTTTCTCGCATAAACTTAAAGATTTCATTATCCTCCAAGCTGAAAAGTTCGAACAACCGATATAGCGTACCAAACCTCTTCTTACTAAATCATCCAAAGCACTCAGCGTTTCCTCCATAGGAACATCGAAATAGTCATCATGTACCTGATAAAGATCGATATAATCAGTTTTCAGACGCTTAAGTGATTGTTCAACAGCCCTGATAATATATTTTCTTGAAATACCCTCATTATTTGGATTGTCACCCATTGGCGCTGAAAATTTTGTTGCTATGATCAGGTCATCTCGTCTTGAATAAGATTTTAACCACCTACCAATAAAAGATTCTGATAATTCACCACCATCACTTCCATCTGATAGATAAATAGGGTAGCAATCGGCAGTATCAATAAAATTACCACCATACTCAGTAAATATATTTAATATTTCACGGGCACTTATTTCATCAACCCATCGACCAAATTGCTGCGTACCAAGGCATATGGTTGAAACATAAGCACCACTATTTCCAAGTGTTTTATATTTCATATAAGTAATCATCACTATAAGTCATAATCAAAACGTGGTCTTTTACCATGTTGAGGAGTGATCCCCCCTCGGCCACCAGCGCCTTCAGGATGAACAGCAAGTTCAGATCGTATGGAACGGAAATTATCACACGCCAGCCATACCCTATACATTAATCTTTTTTTCACTGGATCTTCATTGTCTTCAAATGCAGTGCGTGAATGTAGGAAAAGGTAGTTATTGAAAAAAAGCATATCTCCTTTTTCAAGTGATGTAATCCAACAAAAATAATGAGATGTAGCCAATTCGTCGAGATAATTGACAGCTTCTTGCAGAAGAGGCGGCACTTTTTCATTTCGAGCAAATGCAGCTGCAAACATATTAAACCTTAAGTACCTAATGCTGAGTTCACCATTGTATTCAGAGAATACAGGAACATTATGTTCAGTGATTTCACTGGCTCCTGGAGGATGTTCATTCAAGCGATGATAAGGATAACCCGTGTATAAAGCCGATAATAAATCTAGTCTCGTTTGCTTAATAGCTTCATGAAGCGCCAACGCACTAGCAAATTTGCTATCACCGCCATGTTTAGCTTGCCTGACGCAAAGCATACACACCATATCTGGTTGATCTGTATGCATAAATAACTCTTCTCTGTTTCTATAACCTCTGGCATCAGGATCAATATGCGTCATATCTTCTACCCGCCCAAGTGTATCTCCCATCACGCTCTGAGAAACTGGTTTTCCCATCAAACTACAAAGCCGCAAAAAACGTTCACCTAATTCAATTTCATTTATTTCAGTAATAGACATTCCTTTTAATAAAACAATTCCATTGCCACTTTTAACACGCTCATAAATCTCTGTTATTAGTTTTTTTAACTCACTCTCGATAGGTTTATGACCCATTTCTCTATCAAAAGACTGTGTGAATCCATTAGATAATTCAGACATAACCTTTCTTGCACGATATTCATCTAATTGAATAATAAATTGTGAATATATTTCTTTATTTGACCTTTCACTAATTGATTTAAATATCTCGTTTTCTTCACTTAGCATAATCATGACCTCTAATAAAAAATATCCATTAATTGATCTTACTTATTCTATAGAATGGTTAAAGATATTTATTTAAATTTAATTAAATTTAATTGTAAAGCCTAATTCTTGTTTATACACACTATTACTGCTCAAGGATCAATTCCACCACCATTGAACTCAGAGATTTCTATTTTATAACCATTAGGATCAAGAAAGTAGATAGAACGAGAAGAATGATATTGAATTATATCCCCATCAGGTAACTTCACATTATGTGATTTTAATTTCTGCAAAACAGAATCAAAATCATCAACAATAAAACCGACGTGGGTAATTTCCAACCCAGCATTTTCAATTCCAGTTCGTTCAGCATACTCATGCAAACACAAATATAATTTACTTTCATTCCCTAAAATAACCCAGCGAACCATTCTTCTTAATCCAGCTTCCTTCTTTTTAAATCCAAATACTTCTTCATAAAAACGAATACTTTCATCAAGATTAGCCACTTCCATTTGGATATGGTCGAAACGCGTTACATTAATAGATGTTATTTTATTCATACTATCATCTCCTTATGCATAGGTGTGAGAAAACCTTGCTCATCCCAACGATTGATGAACTCTCGGAAATATTCTTTAGATTCTAAATCATACTTTGATGATATGTTATAACCAGATAATCCTGCTGAGATATTTGTTTCATCCATTGTCAGGACATTTTTGAAACTATTAATGGCCTCCTGATGATCGCCAAGGTGCTCATGGCATACACCAATCATATACTCAGTAAAAGTCACTCTAGGCAAACCTGCCTGCTTCGCATTTTGATATTGTTCCAATGCCTTAATATACTTATTTTGTTTAAGATAGACTTCAGCAAGCTCTTGATAGTTAACCGACCAGTATGGGTCAAGTGTAACAAGAGCCATAGCATATTCTTCAGCAACATCCCATTTCTGGCTGACATACATCATTTCTTTAATGGATGATTCCAACACGGTTTTTTTTGCTGTTTCTGCTAATGCGGCTTCCAATTCATTCTCTGGCTCGAGAATATCAGCAAAATTCTGAGATTTTAGCATTAAAAGACGAGTTTCAGATGCATCGTTTATTGCAGCAGGCACCATGGCATATGCACGATAGAATGATGAAAGTGCCAATTTAGCTTTAAATGTTTTACACTCAATGATTTTTTCTGCAATAGACTTACCACATGATTTAAACCATTCGTAAGTCAATAAATCTATTGTGCCTGTTTTTAAATGCCAGACTATGGCCTGGGATGCAGCCTCAAGGATGTTTTCTTCAGAAATTTTTTTCTCTTCAATAATTTGTTTTATTCTCTCAAATAAATCAGTGCAATTAATTTGTGGTTCTAAACGATTACGAACAATAAATAATGTAATTAAATAGGTAACTTTCTGTTCTGGTTGAAGCTTATTACTATTTACTGTAGATAAGATATCCTGAGCTAAATGATATCGTGCAGTTGTAATCAGTGCTCTTGCTAAATTTACTTTCTGTATATCAGGTAAATTAATTCTCATGGAAAGTAACCATTGTAGAGCACTACCAGGGCCTGTACATACATAGTTAAAATTGACAACATCCACATAAGGTATATTAGCTACCCCAGCAACTTCTTTCAGAAGTGAAAATTCCATTGCTTGAGTAATAACATATCCATTCATATCGAAATTATGATTTGTTAAAGCTGAACACGTTGCTCTAGACCAAATACTTTCTTTAACTCCCGCCCTATTGTAATACAGTGTTGCTTCTACTAAAGACTGAGATTCAGAATACATATTATTCTCCAAATTTTGGATTTTTGGCAATCTCATATAATCGGACGAATGCCAAGACATTCGTCCGATTCAAACATTTATTTACAATATTTAACCGTACTCATTAGAAACAAAACATTGCAGGATTTATAGTTAAATCAATACTTGTGTAATTAATCATATCTTATCTCCTTTGGATTTTATGTATATTTAAGAATAACTATCATGATAATGATAGAATATATCTTAAATCATTATTGGTGATGATTTTGACACTATAACTCTTAACATTGATACATAAGAGTCTAATTAATCAAAACATATAATTAAAATAATGTCAACATTAACCGAAAGGATAAATATATAACAAAAATAAACCTTACAACCTATTTTACTTACCTAATAATTTAGGTTCATAGGTCACATATTTAAAGTGTTATTCTGCATGTATAATGACTAATTTTTACAGGAGAACATAAATTGTTATAGTTTACTCTCTGCTTCGAATTTCATCAGACATCAAATCAAAGATTCAAGTTAATGATAATAAACCTACAACAACATTCCTGATGATCAGTCAAGGGATTATCGCTCTGTAAAAGTGATAATCAAGATATAAGGTTACATAGTGATGTAATCGAATTTGATAAAATCAATAATATTAAGAATAACTCCATGCTTTATGAGAACCTATCATATTTTACCTATCCCGCCATAAAAAAAGCTATAGAATTTTAACCACATCTTCTATATATCTAACTACTACAATGCGTGTTGCTATCCACGTTGAAGAATCAGTATTGCCGTTTAGACACGATCATATGACATATCATCCATCAATCTCGACACAACTTAACTGGACAGGCACCTTTGATACAGAAAAACAGACAGAAAGGTGCGGCATCAGACAGGAATCGAATATGAGTGAATTGCATTATCAGGATCTGCTGACGATAGGTCGACGTATTCAATCACGAGAAATTTCTTCGAAAGAGGTCACCCTAGTACTACTCGACCGCATCGAGCTCCTTGACCCTACCCTTCATAGTTATTTCATTGTGATGAAGGAATCAGCGCTGTCTGAGGCTCGAACTGCTGATGAAGAGATTGCGCGCGGCGAGTTCCGCGGGCCGCTGCACGGGGTTCCAGTGGCGGTGAAGGATCTGCTGTGGATTAAAGACGTGGTAGCGACGAACGGCATGCCTCTGAACAATCGCTTCATACCACAGGAAAACGCAACTGTAGTTGAGCGGCTACACACAGCAGGTGCCGTGCTACTCGGCAAGTTGATCCAAACTGAAGGCGCACTTTTCAAACATCATTCGCAGGTCACACCGCCCACTAATCCCTGGCAGGAACAACTTTGGTCCGGAGCTTCCTCTAGTGGCTCAGGTGTTGCTACTGCAGCAGGGTTCTGCTATGGCTCTATCGGGACTGATACTGGTGGCTCCATTCGCTTCCCTTCCGCCATCAACGGCATTACAGGCATTAAACCCACTTGGGGGCGCGTCAGTCGCTATGGAGCATTTGAATTAGCAGCCTCAATGGATCATATTGGCCCGATGGCCAGAAACGTGGCCGACGCTGCCGCTATGTTACAATCCATCGCCGGACGTGATCCGAAAGACCTAACCTCCAGTACCCGTCATGTACCAGATTATCTGGCGTTAATGACCCGTGGCGTGCGTAACATGCGTATCGGCGTCGATGTCACTTGGGCCCTCGATCGTGTTGATGAACCCACCCGAACAGCGCTGATCAAGACGCTCAACCATTTCATCGAACTAGGGGCAGAGGTGGTAAACATCAGCATGCCAGACACTGATCAAGTTGCGCGTGACTGGAACCCGATGTGCGCGATTGAAACTGCTGTAGCACATGAAAAAACCTTTCCGTCCATGAAGGAGCAATATGGCTCCGGTCTGGCGGAACTATTGGATCTGGGGCATAGTGTTGATGCACTCGACTATCAAAAATTGAGATTGCGTAGAGCAAACCTTAGAGGAAACATCAACGGTATTTTCGAATCCGTGGACGTTATCTTCTCGCCAGTGACGGCACTTGCGGATCTGACCTGTGAGGCAATGGACACTTTGGGACAGGGTGATGATATGTCGCGTTACACCAGTGTGTTCAATTTGACCGGTAATCCCGCCATCACGTTACCCTGTGGTAGAACGAGGCTCGGCGCACCAATTGCGTTCCAGATCGTTGCGTCGCATTTCAATGAAGTCGCGATGATACAGGCTGGCTGGGCTTATCAGCAAGTTACTCATTGGCACAAGCTCCACCCACAAATCTGATTCTGACAAATTATCTTTTGCACCGAAAGACATTCAAGCTGTTTAGTTCTTTCGGTGCCTTCCCTGCTCTCCTATTATTAAAAAACAAATCCTCTTTCTAATTTGTCTCTTACATCCCTTTCTACAAAGTATTTGATTACTCAGGTCGATATTTGCGTACGGTATCCTTTCTTCATTAAGAAGTTAAAGTTGGAATAGTGAGTAATGTTTTCCATACACGCTGTTGAAAGACGGTAATTTTAATATCCAATGGTAAATTAAACCGAAAATTTGTTTTTTCAACAATATTAATAACCTCTGTAACTATCTTCTCAAAATTTAAATCGTTTCCAATAAATTTAGCTTTAGAAAATTTATCTTGGAAATTCTTAAGAAGTTTTGTTGGATTATCACCAAATGATATAGCGCAAATTCCTCTTAATGAACAGGCGACTAAAATATTACCAAACGAACATTTGACAATAGTAAACCGAATTAAAACATCCTTACCACCTTTCCGATAGATACTTGGTGTCATACCTAATGAATCATCAGCTAGAGCATAAAATCTGCTGCAAGAATTAAATCCAGAATCATATATGGCATTTATTATATTTTTATTTATCTTAGCTAATTCATGATGCATATTATTAATGCGAATAGCTGTACTGTATTGTTTAGGTGTTATACCAATGATTTCTTTAAAAATACGGTGGAAAAAATACGCACTTATTTTTACCTGAATTGATATTTCGTCAAGTTTTATATCTCCTTTTCTGTCTTCTATCATCCTGCATGCTTCGGCCACTAAACGTGAATTTTTTTCTGAAATTGATTCACCATTAGGATTACATCGTTTACATGCGCGATAATTTTTATTTTCAGAAAGTTCACCGTTATCAAAAATCTCAATATGATGAAGTTTAGGAATTCTCGACGGACATGATGGGCGACAATAAACCTTTGTCATTGTATTGGCGTAAACAAAACAGTTATCAGCTTTAATATTTTTAGTTTTTATATCCAACCAACGAGGATCCGACTCAGTTAACAGAGTGTCGTTTTTGATCAAAGACATAATTTATTTCCTTAATTATAGTATGAAATACTTTATAGTTTTTATTATATAAAAATAATCTGGTATAATGACAATTAATATATAAATATAATTTGTTGTTTTAAATTGCTGGTACAGATATTGGAAATAATATTATGTGTCATAATTTCAGATAGATATTTTTACAGGAATTATATTTCATTTAACTATGACAAATAAGCAGATTAATTAGCAGGAAATATTTTTTAATTTATTGTTTATCAATGTTACTATTATTATCTTTAATCAAAATACTCCTACCTTTTAACATCTTAAAGATAAAGGCCATAGGCATTCTGACTATATTTTACTGTCAAATTCGAAAAGTTGATTTTTTTGAGAATTGAAAAGCAAAAAACGGGATGTTTTAGATGTTCCTTGGATGTATAAAAAATTAGTTAAATTTATCTGAGGGAAGTAACAAATGAGGAGAAAATTGACTCACCATATGAAAGGCAATGAGTATGTGTGCTCAAGTGCAATGTCATCAAATTTTCACTGCAATGACAATGATAAATTCACATTTTAGGAGCGTTAAAATGAATAATAAGTTCATACGTGATTATCGAAAAATTAAAAATTTTAACGATATTGATATTGGTAGGGATTCGATTCTTGCCTTTGCGGACTCAGAACAATGTATTGATAACAAAAACATCTACGAAGAAGAATTTTATGGTCGAAGGGTAAGACCTCATACACTTAAGCATATTGATTTTTCAAATCCTTTAACCAGAGATACTATTTCAACATATAATGCACTTGCCGCAAATAGAATACTTTTCACCATGAACGAAATGGATCTTTTAATGCTCCCTGAACCAGATAAATTTATTTGGAATGACTATCAAAATTTCTATTCAGATGAAAGATTTATCACCTCTAATATAGGGATTAGATTTCTGGAAAAATACCTTTTTTCATTTCTCGATGATGAAATCAGTATTACTGAGAATTGGAATAAAGAAAGAGTTAAAGAGTATTTCTTTTCTTTTGCGGATGAATCAATGAAATGCTCATCTCTTCCATCAACTGATGCAATTTTAAAATCATTAGATCCTGTTACAACATCAAAGGATTGGCTAGTTCAGTTGTCTTCAGATTTATTAGTTGAATCAAGCTCGATGACCAGATATGCAAGTGGAAGCTATGGGAAAATGGGCAGCTCTTTATTTAAAATAATTATTGATGAACTTGGATATGGTGATTTTTCTAAAAAACATTCTAAATTACACCAAGATACGCTTAGCTCTGTCAATTTAAATAACACACCTCACTATTATTGGCAATATTACCTTAATGGTAGTTTACTATTGGCAAATTATTATAATATGATTACTAAAGATAAACGAAAGTTCTTTCGTTATATCGGTGCTATTTATCAAGCAGAGACATTCTTTATTATAAGTTGTAAAATCTGGAGAGATGTACTCAAAGAAATATTACCAAATATTAATGTAAAATATTTCAATGAGCATTATCTTATAGATATAGATCATTCGAGAATGGTATTTGAAGAGTTAGTTTCACCGGCTATAGATAAATATGGTCAAATTGCAGCGACAGAGATAATTAGAGGTTTTGAAGAAATACGTTTAGTTGACGAAATCAGCGATCAAGACTTTATAAGTCAGACAAAATGGAAAGATAATTGTGAAAAAAATAAAAATACACATAATAAAATTATAACAAAAGTAAAAGAGGCTGCAAGTAAAAAAATTATCCATTGTGTTAAAATTACCGAACCATACAATGAATTATCAATAACTCACTCTTATGATCAAAATACGTTATGCCATGTTATATCAGGTAGTATGGAATTTTTGATCGGTTATGGGAAATCCACCATTTTAAGCGCTGGAGACGGAATTGTTATAGAACGTAATCGGTTACATGGTACTTTAATAAAATCAGAGTATTGTGACTATGAAATATATACAATAGGAGATTTAGGACAATGGGAATAAAAAAAATCAACTATAGCGGGGCGTTACTTATTAATTTCCCGGCGGAAAATGAGAGATCTGTAGTCTATGTTGAGAATAATAAAATTATTGCTCTTAATGATAAATGCCCTCATAGAGGTGGCCCTATACACCTTTGCAAAAAACACGCTGATGGTATATTAGAATGTCTCTGGCATGGAAATAAAATTAAAAAACCTTCAATATCAAAAGATGTATCAGCAATTTATTACCGGGCTACTGGAAAAGTGATTCTTGTTTCTGTGACTAAAATGGATAGAGAATGGCCGGTGAAAATTCTATCTGAGCCGTAAAATAAAATGATGGAAATATGAAAAAGCAGACCATCTACTGGAAGGATCTTTGATTGTCTATTTATAAAAAGTGGGTGTTATACCTATTTTTCAGGCCGGAAACAATTACCCCGGCCTGTTTAGCCATGACCTGATGACGAACAGAAACCAGATATAAAAACCAAACCGCCGTACACGGCTCAGTATGTACGGTAAGGTAATGTGGGAGGAAGCTAACTGTAATGTCAGCCCCTATCCAAATGTGTGTGGAAAAATACTTTTTGATTATTTTGAATTTTCAATAATGGCTTGCCGAATAATCAGTTTTGCGGCCCAGGTTGTTAAATTGACAATTTCATCACTTTCCAGATGAAAAGTATCTTTTAGTACAACCATAGCCTCTGTACCGTATAAAACTGAAAGTAGCATAACAATTTTATGTATTGTATCATTATTAAGCTGGCTTTTGAGAGGTTCCAGAGCGAGAGAAAGTGATTCTCGACGGTTACTTTTCTTTAGAAAAGAAGATTGATCACCATTTTTTTCATCAGATACCGTTTCTTGCCAACGTAACTGAGAAATGCGTAAAGCATCCCTCATCAGCGCTTCGTGTGCTTCTATTTGTCCATATCCCCATCTGAGTAGTTTTTCAACATTCTCTTCCACATCAGATCCCATTTTGGGAGCGACAAAAGACCCAATTATTTGTTTTACAACATATTCTACAAATTCATTATTGGTTTGAAAGTAGCTACGTAAAGTGATCTTTGCATATTCTGCTTCATCGGCAATCTCTTTAGGGGATGGAAATACCTTTTTACTGTATAACTTCAGAGCGGCTTTAATCATCCTCTCAAGAGTACGGCGTCGGATTGGTGATAGATTCTTTTCGTCAAATAGTATCATTCGAATACCTTAAAAGGGTTAGTTTAATCTCGCTCGATATAAAATTTAGTGATAAAAATATCATTAATGATAAAAAATATCATCGATGATAAAAAACATCTTGCATGGCAAAAAATATTAGCATAACTTCACATTTGGTTTTTCAAAATCTTTTTTCATGTCCACGGAGTTAGTGATATGAGTCGATTTGTAGGGATCATTGGAACAATAGATACAAAACTAGAAGAACTTGTTTGGTTGAAGTCTTGTTTACGCCGTGCAGGA